>CAZITH010000020.1:0-13097 GCA_964542125.1 uncultured Gammaproteobacteria bacterium
TAATTTTAGATTATTTAGCAGCAGGCCTGGATCCTGAAAAATCAGTTATTTTCCAACAGTCAGAAGTTCCCGAACATCTAGAATTAGCGTTTTATTTTTCCTCAGTTGTGACTATTGCAAAAATGCAGCACCTCCCAACATTTAAAGATAAAGTAAAGCAATATCCAGAACATGCAACGCTTGCTCTTTTAAACTATCCTGCGCTTATGGCAGCTGACATTTTAGTGTATAAAGCAGGTCTGGTTCCTGTGGGAATTGATCAGGAGCCGCATTTGGAGGTTGCCCGCGAAATAGCAAGACGTTTTAATCAGGATTATGGGACAGACTTTCCAGAACCAGAGCGGTTTGCAACAAGAGGAGAATATATTCCTTCTTTAACTGGGGAAGGAAAAATGAGTAAAACCGTAGAGGGAAGCTCTATTAACCTTACTGACACTTTAGAGGATATAAAGTCTAAGATTGCAAAAGTCCCTACAGATGGCGGGCATGGTGAAAAAGTAGAGGGAGGAGTAAAAAGTCTTTTTGAATTTGTAGAACTTTTTCAAGGGAAAAGCAAAAGAGAGGAATATGAAAAACTTTATACTTCTACTGGGGTCAGATATGGGGATATAAAAAATGATCTTTCAGAGGCAATTTATAATGAGCTACAACCAATTCAAGAAAAAAGAACAGAATTAGAGAATAACACAGAATATGTAGATAAAATAATCAAAGAAGGAGCAGAAAAGGCAAGAAGGGTAGCAGCAGAAACCATATCTGAAGTAAGAGTCAAAATGGGACTCAAATAACCCTCATGAAGCAATTGTTTGTAACTATTTCTGGAGCAGTCCAAGGAGTTTCTTTTAGATATTTTCTTCAAGAACAAGCCGAAATAAACCATATTACCGGCTGGACAAAAAACACAAAATCTGGAACTGTAGAAGCGCTTTTTCAAGGGGAAGAAAAAAATGTGGGAAAGATGATAAAAAGGTGTCTATATGGACCAGAAGCTGCAAACGTTGAGAAGGTAGAAATTAAAGAGGTAAGTGAACCACTGCTTCAAAGCTTTGAAATTAAGAAATAATATGAAGAAAGTTGTATTAAAAACAATACGAGCTTACCAAAAAACTGCGCCTCATAGAAAAGTGGTCTTAGGCTCTTTATTCCCCTTATATTCATCCTGCAGATATTCTCCAACATGCTCTGAATACACGCTTCAAGCAATATCAAAATACGGAATTTTTAAAGGTTTATTTTTAGGAACAAAGCGTATACTTTCCTGCAACCCCTGGGGCGGCTCAGGTTACAAACCTCTTACATAGTTAAGTATCATATCAGCCACAATTATGGTATAATTCCAGGATCTTAAGATGAAGCTAACTCGTAACAAACCCAAAGGCAAAAAAAGCGGATTTAGAATGCGCTTTACATGGAAAGACATTATCCTCTACCTTTTCATTTTCCTTTTCTTTGTTTTTTTAAGTTTTGGAATTGGGGATTTTACCTCTTTTCAAGATACAAAAACTATTCCTTTAACTGTTGCGTTAAAAGACATTAAGGCAAAAGACGTAAAACAAGTCACTGTTTCAGATTCTAAGCTCACGTTAACCTATAAAAACGGGAAAAAAGCCCAAGCTGATAAAGAGGCTAACGCCTCAATATATGAAATTCTCAAAAATTCTAATATAGACCCTTCTGTAGTTGATATAACCATAAAAGACAGCTCTTCACTTTCTTTGTGGATTAATATTTTATCTTCCGTTCTTCCCATAGTTCTTATGATTGCGTTTTTCTATTTTATTTTTAGACAAGCTCGAGGTGCGCAGGAAAACATTTTTTCGTTTGGCTCTTCACGGGCTAAAGCATTTAATAAAGATTTTCCAAAAGTTACATTTTCTCAAGTTGCGGGAGTAGACGAAGCAAAGCAAGAACTTTTTGAGATAGTAGACTTTTTAAAACACCCTGAAAAATATAGAGCGGTAGGAGCAAGGGCACCTAAGGGGGTGTTATTAGTGGGTCCTTCCGGAACAGGAAAAACACTTCTTGCTCGCGCAGTTGCTGGAGAAGCAAAGGTGGCATTTTTCTCAATTGCAGGATCAGAATTTATGGAAATGTTAGTAGGCGTTGGGGCTGCCCGCGCAAGAGACCTGTTTAATACCGCAAAGAAAGCTCAACCTGCAATTATTTTTATAGATGAAATAGATGCGATAGGGCGCCAGCGCGGAAGCGGAATCATGGGTGGACATGATGAGCGCGAACAGACCCTTAACCAAATCTTAGTTGAGATGGATGGATTTACTCCAAATGAACAGTTAGTAGTTATGGCCGCAACTAACAGACCTGATGTTTTAGATCCAGCATTAGTTCGTCCCGGACGTTTTGACAGACGAGTGGTTTTACCGCTTCCCGATATAGAAGGCAGACGCGACATACTAAAAATCCACGCAACAGGAAAACCATTTGAAAAAGCAGTTAACTGGGAAAAGCTGGCAAGGCGTACAGTAGGATTTTCTGGAGCAGATCTAGAAAACATGCTAAATGAGGCTGCAATTTTAGCTGCAAGATCCAATAAAAAACTCATAGATGAAAAAGACCTAGAAGAAGCAGCAACAAAAGTAAAATTGGGTCCTGAGAAAAAACGCCTTCAGTCAGAAGAGGATAAAAAGATTACCGCTTATCATGAATCAGGACACGCTATAGTTTCTTTTAGTATGCCTGGAATGGATCCAGTCCACAAAATTTCTATTGTAGGACGCGGACTCTCTTTAGGACACACGTTAATTCCTCCCACTCAGGATAGGGTTCATGAAACTAAAAGCAGACTTCTTTCTCAAATTGCTACCATGCTGGGCGGAAGAACAGCTGAAGAGATTGTCTTTGGAGATATAACAACCGGAGCAGCAGATGATATAGAAAAAGCAACGCAAGTAGCAAGGACTATGGTTGTAGATTACGGTATGAGCTCTTTGGGCCCTATTAATCTAGATAAAGAGCGCTCAAGAATGTATGGAGAAGATTATTCCATATCTGAAGCAATGCAAACAAAAATAGATGTTGAGGTTACTAAAATTATTGAGGAGGCTCATAAAAAAGCCGTACAAGTATTAACTTCTAACAGAAAGAAGTTAGATGAGGTTGCACAGCGTCTTCTTCTAGATGAAACGCTAGAAGGGGATCTGTTTATAGAAATTATGTCTTCAAAAAAACCAACAAAAACTCCAGTAAAAAAAGTTTAATGTCCCTAGTATTGTCAGTCATTGAACATTATAATTGAGCCATGCAGGAGGATCTTAAGAAAAACATATTCCTTCTAATAGATGGGTCAGCAATGATCCACCGGGCGTATCACGCAATGCCTTCCTTGACAACTCCAGACGGCACACCCACAGGAGCAGTTCACGGATTCTTCTCAATGCTTTTAAAGCTTTTTGAAGAACTCCACCCGTCTCATATTGCAGTAGCTCTAGACAGACCAAAGCCTAATTTCAGACAGGAACTGTTTAAAGAATATCAGGCCCAACGTCCATCTATGGACTCCGATTTATCTCCGCAGTTTGGAATTATTCAGGAAATCCTAGAAAAAGCAAAAATTCCCGTGTATTTTATGGATGGTTTTGAGGCAGATGACATCATAGGAACACTATCTAAAAATGCAGAAAAAACTGGAGATATTTCCTATGTTGTAACGGGAGACAGGGACATGATGCAGTTAGTAAATCAGCGCACAAAAGTTCTGATACCCGTAAAGGGCATTTCTGAAATGAAGCTGTTTGACTCAACACGCGTAAAAGAACAGTTTGGTGTCCCTCCAGAGCAAATAGTTGAGCTGAAAGCACTCCAAGGAGATGCTTCAGATAATTATCCTGGAGTCCCTGGAGTGGGGCCTAAAACCGCAGCAGACTTAGTAGAAGAATATAAGTCTGTAGAAGGTATTTATAAACATTTAGAAGAAATTAAAAAGAAAAATCCAGGACTTTTTGAAAAACTTGAAAAGGGACGTGATAGTGCAGTTTTGTGCCACCAGCTTGCAACTATCTTAACAGATGTTCCATTCACGTATTCTTTTTCAGATTGCGACGTGGAGCATATTTCTTATGAAAACTGGAGAAAGGCGTTTGAAGACTATAGTTTTAAAACGCTTCCAAAAAGACTTGACGAAGCATTTGGAAAAAGCATAAAAGAAGAAAAACCTAAAAAAGATAACTCAAATCAAATGAAGCTTTTATAACGGTAACTTTTGGTGCGCTCGCAGGATTAACCTCGGAGCTTGCCAGAGACTCCCGGTATAATCTTGAAAACGAAAACAAATTAGATATTTCAAAGTAGTTTTCTTCAATTATGAAAATTGCGATTGTTCATGACTACATTAAAGAGTACGGCGGAGCAGAGCGGGTTTTAGAAGAGCTTATTAAAATCTACCCAGAAGCAGATATCTACACATCTGTCTATTTGCCACAATATTTAGGGCCACATGAGGAAAGGTTTAAGAAATATAAAATTCACACTTCAGGACTTCAATATTTCCCTTTTAAAGAAAAGCTTATTTCCCCGTTTAGGCTCCTTGCTCCTTTTGCATTTGCAGGAATGGATTTAACCTCATATGACAAGATTATTGTCTCCCAAACCGGAGCGTACTTTCCCAATTTAGCAAGAAAAGGAAAGGCAAAACTTATATGCTATACCCACACGCCTCCCAGGTATTTATATGGATACATGACTGCACGTGACTGGAAAAATAATAAAATAAAGCTTGTTATTGGATCCTTAGTAAATCACTTCTTAAGAATTATTGACTACAATTCCTCTAAAAATGTGGATCAATTTATTGCAAATTCTGAAGAAGTGGCAGCAAGAATTAAAAAGTTTTACAGAAAAGACGCTTTAGTAATATACCCTCCTGTTGCAGTCCAGAAACTTAAAACTCGGGAAGCTAAAAAAGAAAATTATTACCTTGCAGGTGGAAGACTTGCAAGAGCAAAAGGAATAGACATTATTACAGATGCTTTTTTAAAAAACAAAAAGCCGCTTAAAATATTTGGGAAAGGATTTGCCGGATTTGAAGAAGAACTAAAATCAAAAATTGAGGGGAAAAAATCTAGCATTGAATTTATGGGGGAAGTGTCTGATGAAGAAAAACAAAAGCTCATGCAAAGTACAAAGGCATATATTTTTGCTTCATTTGATGAAGACTTTGGAATTACACCAATTGAGGCAATGAGCACTGGAACTCCTGTTATTGCTTTTAAAAGCGGTGGAGTAAAAGAAACCATACTAGATGAAAAAACTGGCATTTTTTATGAACCAAATGCTGCAGAAGTACTCAATACAGCAATTACCAAATTCGAAAAAATGAAAATAAAACCAGAGGATTGTATAAGGCAAGCGCAAAAATTTTCAAAAGAATCCTTTGATAAAAAAATAAAGGAGATTGTAGATGCCTGAGTTGCCAGAGGTAGAAACATTAAGACGGGGACTAGAGAAGTATGTGGTAGGGCACACTATTAAAAACGTTGAAATTCAGCATCCTGGAGTCATACAAGGGGATGCAAAAAACATTCTGGGTGCTAAAATTTTAAAAGCAAGAAGGATTGGTAAAGGACTCATATTAGACCTCTCAAATAATATATCTTTAGGAATACATGTGAAGCTTACGGGTCAGCTAATCTACAGAGACGAACAGACAAAAAATATTCCTGTATCTCCCTTAAAAGTAAAGACAGTTCCTAACGCCTTCACTCATGTTATCTTTGATTTAGATCCAAACGCAAAACTTTATTACAATGACCAGCGCAGATTTGGATGGATAAAAATAGTTCCTACAGATTCTATCCTAGATCTTCCTTTTTTCAAAAATATGGGGCCAGAACCATTTAAAGATCTTACTCTAGAGAAATTTATAGACATCCTTAAGAATAAAATAACCAAGGTAAAGCCGCTTATCATGGATCAGGAAGTAATTGGAGGAATAGGAAACATCTATGCTAATGATGCGCTCTTTAGGGCAAAAATCAACCCATCACGCCCTGCAAAGTCACTCTCAAGTCCAGAAATAAAACTTCTTTACGAATCAATTATTGCAGTCATGGAAAAAAGTTTTGAAGAAGGTGGCGCCTCTGAGCTTTCTTTTGTGAATATTCTGGGACAAGAAGGAAATTACCAAAGACACTCCTTGGTGTATGCAAAAGACGGACAAAAGTGCCCCAGGGGAGACGGGATAATTAAACGAATTACTCTAGGAGGACGGGGGACTTTTTTCTGCAAAAATTGTCAGGTCTAAAACTACTTTGCAAGTTCAGCATCTATTAATGCCTTAAAGTTAGCATAAGGTTGTGCCCCTAAAAGCTGCTTGCCGTTTACAAAAAAGGTAGGAGTTGCCGAAACGCTTACTTTTTGACCATCAGCCATATCCTGATCTATATTTTTCTGAAATTTTGTTGAATCCATGCAGGATTTAAACTTTCCCGTGTCCATGCCTAACGTTCCTGCAATTTGCGTCAAGTTGTCAGTGGTGTACATAGACGTATCACTTTCGGGTGGCTGGTTTTTATATAAATATTCATACATATCCCAGAATTTCCCCTGTTCGTTTGCACACTCTGCTGAATTTCCAGCAACTACCGATGCTGGACCCAAAAATTGATAATTTCTAAATGCAAATTTTACTTTTCCTGTATCTACGTAATCTTTCATGAGCTGTGGCTCTGTGTCTGTAAAAAATTTCTCACAGAATGGACATCTAAAATCAGCAAACTCCACAATTGTAACTTTGGCACCATCATTTCCTTTAACGGGAAAGTGTCCAGTTCCCACCTCATAGACTTTATTTGGATCAGGCTGCCCTTGACCAGCTGGAGCAGCAGCAGAAGGTGTTCCTGCGTCTGCTACTTTTTGTGAAGGATTTTTAAGATACTGAACTGTTGCAATAAGGTATCCTACTAAAAAAGTTGCAACAAGAAGAAGCGTATACAGAATTGTCTGTTGATTTAATCTAGGCAACGGAAGGGATGGCCGCGGGGAAGATTCTTTCTTTAATGACCTTACGGGTTTTCTTGCGACGGTTCTAGTACTCTTTACTGCCATGCCTATTAGTAAACCAAAAATACTCAAATGAGTCAAGGGTTTATTCGTAAGAAAATATTTATTATCTGTAAGAAAAATATTCTATTGTTAGTAAGAAAATAATTATATGAGGAAAAATCAAGAAAGACTGATAGATAAACACATATTAACGCTTGACAAGAAGTTATCCACATAATTATACTTTCTTACTGCTTTTATCCTATCTTTATGGACACACAAGATCTCTGGAATTCTATACTTGCTCAAATTCAACTGGAAGTTTCGAAAGGAACATTTATTACATATTTCAAGCAAACACATCTGGATTCTTTTGAAAATGGGGTTGCAACAATTTCTGTTCCCACATTTATTATTGCTGACCAAATAGAAAAAAAATATTCAGCCCTTATTAACTCCCTACTGGATAAGAAAACCAACCAAAAGACAAGCGTTGTTTTTTCTTTTAGTAAATTTAAGACAGCACCAACTGAAAAAAAGACAGAGGAAGAGGGGACGTTATTTGCAGCACGTCCCGAAATAAAACCTAAAACTCTTCTGCGGGTAAAGCCTGAGTATAGGTTTGAATCACTAGCAGTTTCTGATAGTAATCAGCTTGCATATACAGCATCTCTTGCAGTAGCAAAGGCTCCTGGGCAAAAATATAACCCACTTTTCCTGTATGGAAGCGTAGGGGTAGGAAAAACTCATTTAATGCATGCAATTGCAAATAAGGTTTCTGAAGACAACCCGTCTGCAAAAATTTTATACCTTACAACAGAAGAGTTCACAAATGAAGTAGTTGAGGCAATTCTTGAAAAAAACACCTCTACGTTAAGAAAAAAATTTAGGAATACTGATCTTTTACTTTTAGATGATATACAATTTTTAACTGGAAAAGATAAGGTTCAGGAGGAACTTTTTCACACTTTTAATGTCTTGATAGATAAAGGCGGACAGATAGTATTTTCATCTGATAGACCGCCTTCTGAGTTAAAAAAAATTGAGGCAAGACTTGCTTCACGGTTTGAGGGGGGACTTACGGTAGACATTCAAAATCCTGATTTTGAAATGAGGTGCGCAATTCTCATCCTGAAGTCTAAAAAGTATGGGGTAGAACTTTCTTCAAAAACCGCACAACTTATAGCTGAACGCGTAGAAAATACCCGCGCTCTTGAAGGATTTCTTTTGAAACTTTCCACCCTGCAGCTAAGAGGAGGAGGTACACAACCCTCAGAGAAAGATGTCTTGAGCCTTCTTGGGAGCCAAAAAGAAAAGCCCAAGTTTCTGCACCCCGACACCATAATAGATTCAGTTTGCGACTTTTATAATATTAAACCTACCCAGTTAAAGGGAGATAAACGGGACGCTATTTTTGTAAAACCAAGACACGTTTGCATGTTTCTTTTAAAAGAGGAGGGCATGCTTCCTCTTGCAGAAATTGGAAATCTTTTAGGGGGACGGGATCATACCACTATTATGCATGGTGTTGAAAAAGTTAGGTCTCTTTTAGAAACACAGGAGCGCATGAAAGAAGAGGTTTCTTATATTCGTGGAAAAATTTCTGAAAACAATTAAGTTTTTTGCTTAAATTCTGTGGTTTTTCTTTTTTAACAAATTGTTAACAAAGTTTTCCCTAAGATATCCACATTTTTTTAGGCATGATTAATTGCTTTTTTCCACTTGTCAGAATATACTACTACTGTTTCTAAAGGATATATATTATGGAAGTAGAATTTTTATTAGAAAATATAACACCTTATACCGGCTCTTTGCTGCGGGTTTTGTCTCCCCATTCGCAAATTCCAGTATTAAGCAGTGTGTTGGTGGAGGCAACAGAAAAAGGACTATCCTTTTCAGTTACAGATTTAGAGTTTGGGACGCAGCACATAATACCAGCAAAAATAGAAAAAGAAGGGGGAGTATTAGTGCCAGGGAAGCAGTTTTTGGAAGTTCTTTCTTCTCTTGCCCAGGGAAAAGCAACGTTATCTCAAGAGAAAGACACCATAAAACTGCAAACACAAAAAAACAAATTCACATTTCAATGCCTTCCAAAAGACGAGTTCCCAAAATTATATGAAGACACAGGAAAATTAGTTTTAAAACAAGAAAAGAAAAGCTTTGATGAAACATTTTCTAGATTAATATTTGCTGTTTCACAGGACGAAGCACGGCCCCACCTTACAGGAGTGTGTGTGAAGGTGAAAAACCAACAAGTAGAATATGTGGCAACAGATGGATATAGGCTTTCTTTAGTGAGAACAAAAGGTCAGGAAGAGGTAGAGGCAATAGGCGAAGGAATTATTCTATCCCCAAGACTTATAACGGAGGGGCTTTCCATTAAAGAAACGGGGGAGATAAAACTTTATATAAACGAAGAAAACAACCAAGCAATTCTTCAAATTTCTGGAACAACTCTAGTGGGAAGACTTATAGAGGGTGTATATCCTGATTACGAGCGGGTGCTTCCAAAAAATCTTTCCATAGACGTAGAGGTGGACTCTCAGGAGTTTTCAAAAAGCTTAAAAACTGTTTCTGTATTTGCGCGGGAAAATGCAAATGTGGTAAACCTGAGGTTTGAACAAGGCACGCTTTACCTGGGGGCTTCTTCAGGAACGCTTGGAGATGCTGAGGTGTCGCTTGATACAAAACAAGCGGGAGACGATGTTACAATTAGCTTTAATATAAAGTTTCTTTTAGATTTGCTTCGTGTTTTTGAAGATAAAGGCGTGAGAATTAGATTAAATAGCTCAACTGAGCCTGCTCTTTTTGAACCCCTCACAGATAAAGGGTTTCTTCATGTCATAATGCCGGTAAGAGTTCAAGATTAATAGGCGGCACGAGAAGGGGGAGAGGAAGGAAGAGATGTGTGTATAACATAAATGAAAGGAGAGGTAAGACGTGCGTTGTTATAGGAGACTGTTTCTTGTAGGATGGTGATTTTCGTTTCCCCATTTTGCCAGGCAGTTTTTGGATAAAGAGTTAGTTTGTTTTTTTCTTCACCCTGTGTAAAATAATATTCTACGCTTGGGAAAACATATATTTTTACCCCTTCCTTTGAAACGTTTTGGCTAAACGTTATTTCTATGGGCTGATCTGGGTAGTAGGATTCTTTTTGGTCGCCTGGTATGAAATATAATACCTTAAAACCCTCTGGGTTTTTGGTTGTTTCAGCTGGGGTTGTATTGGTGAAATTTTTTGAATTATTTTGTTTTTCCGAGGGTTTGGGTAGGAACGATAAAAACAGGAAGAAAACTATAATTAAAAAAACAACAATACCAATAGTAAAAATCTTAAGTTTGTTGGTAAATTCCATAGTTATTTACAAAAATAGCTTGGTGCGTCTACCCACTCGGTTCCAGAAGAAGTAACTTTAGCAAATTCTACATGTACGTGGTGCATATTGCAACCGTTGCCGCATATTTTAGCACCAATGTCTCCCGAAGAGAGATTTCCTCCCCCGCTTCCTGGGTCAGTGTGGTGAAATTGGATCCTGTATTTTTCTCCAGAAGAGGGTTCCGTCCCAGAGTATATTTGGATTGCTTGATTCCCAATATTATTTGTTTGCCCCAAGAATGCCCAGTTAATTATCTTTCCTTCTACAGACGGGAGGATTACGTTTTGAAAATCGTTACCTCCAATGTCCATAGCATAGTGAATCCCAGGATAATTTGGGTCCGTACACAGGGGGCTTAATTGAGCTGGATCAATACTAATATATTCTTGAGTACAGTGACCACATCCGCTAACTATGACATGTTCACTTCCACACGTAACAGTTCCGTTTGGAATAGGACAAGCCGCAATTGCTCCAGCAGGACTCCCTACACGCGTTGTAACGGTATTACTGTTGTTGCTAAATTGTGCCAAAGTTTTTATTGGCATCACAAATAACGCAATTCCAACAAATAAAAATAGCACTACTGTTAATTTTTTCATACCTAGCACCCCTCCGGTAATGGATCAAATACAATATGAGATTCAAGAATCGATTTTTTTACCTCAGAGTTAAGATAAAAAGATAGGGGAAGCTTGCAAACGTCATCTTTAGTAAACCCCTGAGAGGTCAAGAAGTTTACTGCGTCTTTTTTTGCCTGTGAGATATTAACACTTCTTATCTCAGCAATAAAAGCATCCATAGACGCAATGTACGCTATTTGTACATTACTATTAGTAAAAATCTCCCCAGGTTTATTGTTTAATTTTTGAACAATTGTGTTTTTAGTATTCTGTCCGTTTTCAGAAAGAACTTTTCTGTTTTTGGAAAGGTCTATAAGCTTATTACTCTTTTCAGAATCATAAGAAAAAGGAGGGGGTGAGGTGGTGTCCTTCTGACTTGGGATAAGCGTAGGAAATGCCAGCTTGGGGCTATCAGGTATGGATTTGTTTTGCCCTGCATACTCAAGAACAATAAACACAACAATCAAAAGAAGTGTTGTAAAAATTGCTGCAAGTATAAAAAGTATTGTTTTCATTTTTGAGTAATACCTGACCATGCTTCCCAATAACCTCCGGGAGGGGCATAGGGAATTCCATTGTTTCTAAGGACAGAGGCAAGGCCCATTGCATTTGTTGTCTGCTCTAACCAGCCAACATTACCAATGTCATATTGGCCGCTTGTGCTTTTTCCTTGTGGATTCATTTGATAAAGTCCATATGCCCCATTCCCGCTGGTGGAGGATCCATTGAATGCATTTGGGTTCCAGCCTGATTCTCTGGGGATAATAATTGTAAACCACGCATCTGCATTATTGGGGTCTTGTGATTTAAGCACGTTTCCAATCTCATCTTGTGCCTGTATTCTTTTAGCATCAGTTGCAAAATCACAGTTGGGGTCCCCAAAATTTGATGAAGGACTGGTGAGAGTATAGTAGCCATTACATGTATCTGAATTTGGTGTTGTTGAGCTTTGTGTTGACGCTGTCATTGCCGTTGCTTTATTACTTATTATTATATTATCATTTACCGGTTCTACGACTAAAGTAAGTGGGCTAATATTATTAGAGTCTGAGAGTTTCCATGTTGCAGTGTTTGTGCTGCTGTCAAAATTTGCATTTCCTGAGGCGCTTATAAATTTTGCCCCATCAGAGATTTTATCAGAAATAATTATATCTGAAAGTTGAATAGTTGTGCCTGACGCAGGGGTATAAGAATAAGAGATTGTATAGGTGATTTTCTCAGGATTTGCTGGGTCAAAATTTATTTGTGTTTTATCGACACTTTTGTTAATTGTAAACCCTGGTATAGGGTTTGTGTTGGGAGGATTTGTTCCGTTGCCAGGTCCTGGAGGAGCAAGGCCCCCCGCATCATTGAAATCCCCTCCACCGCTCATAGCGGTTACAACAACAATAAGCACCATAATAATGACAAGTATTACTAAGAGGACAATACCAATAATAAGTAGGGACACTGGGTTTTCTAGAAGCGCTGCAACAGCCTTGTCTCTTACTTGGGAAATTGCTTTATTCATTAGCTCCTTTCCTACTCTTTTTGCAGCTGACTTTCCTAAGCTGGCTACCGGATTTGAAGATAGAGTATTTGACTCACCGCCAAAGCCAGAGTTATTTTTAGAAAATGGACGGGAAGAAAAACTTTTCCATCTGAACGGTGCCCTGATGGGTTGAAGAGAAGAATAAATGCCAGTATTTTTGGGTGGAAGGGGTGGTGAGGTAGGCTTTTTGCTTTGCGCTGCTTTATTTTTTTTCCAAGTACCCCATGACACCAGATTATTAAAGACTGCTTTTGGATTATATCCATGAAGCATTGCAGTAGCAATTTTTTGGCTATTCCACTCCTTCTGTCTTATTCTAGCGCTCTTATGCTGTTGCTCATTTATTTGAACAGGTTCTGCGGTTGATTTGGGTGGAGGAGATTGAGAAATTGTACTTGCCTTTTCAATATCTTTTTTAATTTGTTTTTGCTCACGTTTCTCTATGCGCTTTTCAGCTTTTTTTATGGTTTTTAATGCCTGGTTTAATCTCTCATCCTGTTTTGCATACGCTGCTGCTTTTTCAGGAAACATTGCAGCAAAATGACCATCGTATTGGTAGGTGATCATTGTA
>CAZITH010000021.1:0-13087 GCA_964542125.1 uncultured Gammaproteobacteria bacterium
CAAAAGTGAAATTCCTCAGGCTGTTATTATTTGGGAAGAAATGCTTGTGTATGGAACAGCTCTGGGAGTAGCAGATAAAGTTGCACAATACCTGCCTATCATACTTGCACAACAAAAAACTACCGTTTCCCCTGCATGGTATTTTGCAAGTTCAGGAAATGTTGGGTCTGGCGGTGTTTCAGGTGTTAGCTTAGACTTTGGCACAAGTCTTACTCAAAGCATGTCTAGTTTAAGCACTTCATTTTCATCTTCTTTCAGCTCTGGTTCTGGAGGAGGATTTTCCGGAGGCGGTGGCGGAGGAGGAGGCGGAGGAGGCGGAGGTGCAAGTTAGGGAGTGCTGTATTTTGCCTCTACTTTTACGGGTCGCAAGAGTTTGATGCCCAAATCCGCTAGCTTAAATCCAAAAGACAGAATAAACCCCATAAAGAAAAAGTTAATTCCCATGTTTAAGAGCTTATTAAATGCGTCAGTTGGAATAAGAGTCACATTCTGTCCTGCTGGTTTTGGAATTCCAGGAATATCAGGCATCATGGAAGCGGTATTAAATGTAGGAGCAGGAATAGAAAGAACTTTAACTGGGCTAATTTTCCCTAAAAACATTAAAGTCACAAATCCCACTGCAAAGAGCATGACAAAAAGTCCAGCACCTAAAAGAGAGTATCCTATGCTTTTTCCTTCCATTACTCAATACTAATAAAGAAGTATGAAAATTACAAGAAGACTATGCGGCTTTCACGTAATCTGAAACTTGTCCAGACAGATGCGGTTTTACAATTTCTAAAATTCTCACTGCGTCTTGTCCCGCTAGTAAAAGCTCTCTGCCTTTTACATCAACTGGCTGTGAATTATGTCCATACATGTTTCCTATTTCTTGAAGCGCGCCTACATTTCTGCTTCTAAAGCTTACTAAAGGATTTTCTGCAACTGGCCCATCCTGCGTCTGAGGAATACTTGCAGATGCCTCAAAAATTCCTGCTAGAAATACTGGGTTTGTTAATAAGCTTGTTTGCTGTTCTGTGCTTTCTATGATCCTTGATCTTTTTAATTCCTCAAGTTTTCTTTTCATCTCTGCTCTTTTTGACTTAGAGGAATTTTCCCATCCTAAGAAGACCTCAAGCTCCGCTGTGCGGGAGGGAACAAAGCTCTTTACTTCTTTTGCCAATTCTATTGCTTCATGTCCTTGAACTTTCCATACCGGTGTCTCATGCTGATTATGGAAATATGTATATCCTCCATATTGGGCGTTAAGTTTTTTAACCTGTGCTTCTGAACCATAAAAGAATATTTCTGGAATAAATTCCTGAGATATTCCATAAGATTTACCTTCTTTTGGTCTTGCAGCATGTAAGTGGTTTCTTGCTCTTAAGTTAATTTCTCCGCCAGCTGAAAGTAAACCTGCCAAAAACATGTAGTGTTGCGTTTTTAAGGCTTCCTGTTTTTCTAGATGAGCTGAATTCTTTTTGCTATTTGGACGTGATTCTACCATGAGGGGACAATTATAGCACTTAAATCCTAAGATTCAAATTAAAGAGATAAAAATGTGAGTTGTGCGAAAAAAGTAGTGAACGGCAGGATGAATTCCCAAACCCACCTTCTCTGATAACGTATCAAGAGTATACCAAGTATTCCACCAAACAAGTCGCTACTCTTGTAATCCATCCGAAATCATATTACGGGCTGCAGCATCAAATTCTTTAAGCTTTTGAAGACTAGTACGCTGAGCTGCCTTGAGAAAACCACGATCAATTGCTCGTTGGTAAGTCGCTGGATTCACACCTTCTTTTTTCCTAAGCAAGTTGTGCACGTATTCAGGAATTAATGAAAGCCCGCTGTAATTAAAACCATCTGTAAGCTTCACAAGGTTATCAACCACTTTCTGGTGCTCATCTTCTCCAAATGGTTCTACAGAGATAAGACCTGAGATTGCAACACGTCTTTGATCCTCACTGGGAAGCGGAAAGTATACAGGATTAAGTCTACGCAAAAAAGCAGCGTCTACATCCGGATGATTAAGATTACATAAAAGATATATGCCATGTGTATCCTGAAGTCGCTCGAATAGAGAAAGGGCACGTGATCTCTTAGCGGGATCTATTTGTTGCGACATTTTTCCTTGTTCATTCACAGATATTCCTTCTTCCAGCAGAATTTCAACATCTTCTAATGCCAACACAACAGGCACTTGGAGGGCATTTTTAATACGTTTAATTCCTGGCAATACATGGTAGTCAAAACTTCTTTGATTATCTACATTTTGGACTGATGTCGGAACAGTTAAAACATCTTTATCAAAAGCAAATAGTCGTGTAACTAAACTTTTTCCGACACCAGGTGCACCAACAGATAAAGTATTCATGGGTTTTCCATTATTGTCTCTCAAGGGTCCATATAAATTTTCTTCTATATCTTCTATTTGTTCATCAAGCCCATATATATCGTTTCGAGATACAGGGGGAATAAGATTCTCCAGCATTCTGTGATAAATATCAATAAAAAGCTTTCGTCGGAAAGGAGCTGAATCTGCGACGGCTTCCTGAGAAGACATGTCTAGCTTTCCAGAGATAATAAGCATACAAATTGCCGTATCATAAGCTAGTTCAGCCTCAGACGTCTCACCTGTCGAATGGATCTCTATCTCCCCTCCCCGTTCTCCTCTTCTTAAAAAACTTCCATTTTTCTTAAGATAATATCCGGGCCTATGAAGACGGTAGCTGGAATCTGTAGTAATTACACTAGAAGAACCATCATTGAGAAAAGTACTTTGAGAGAGGTTGCGACGTTGATTTGCTAAACTTGCAACCTGATCAGGAGAAAGATTTCCGTAGGGAATTTTTACGATTGAAAACATCTCTGTGTCACCATGTTTTGTTACCTGAAATTGATCATGACTAGGGGGTTTAATGCTCAGTCCACCCAATTCTGCAACTACCTCATTTACTGTATCGGCAAACACCTCAGCGGAAGAGGGAGCAGAAGGAAGAGAGTTAAGCAAGGGATTTTCAGATCTTGTTACCCTGCTTCTCACTTTTTGTTCTGGCCGATGAATCGGGCTATTTTCCGCTACTGTCATACAGTGAGACACTTTACCATACCGGAGAAAGGAAATCAAAATATACGAGGATTTATTGTTGAACCTGTGAGCCTGAAGTTGAAGACTTCGAACTCTTGCTCTCAGAATATAGCAATATTTTTCAATCTCTTAGAAATTATATTGCCGTTTGAAATGAATAAAACATTTTTTTCATGAACCAATAGACATAAATTACGAACACGTAATAAAAGGAAACAGTTATATTTATAAGTTATTCTACAATTTTGTTTCTCCAGTTACATTTTAACTTCGTCATTGTTTATACTAAGAAATGAGTCTATAATGCTCGGACATCTGCCAAAATAGTTTTTAGAATATTTTTTAAATTTTAAATTAATGAATAATTTAAAGAAAATGTCATTTCATATACGAGGAAATTTGTTTGAAGATAGGATTAGTCCGTCGAATGTCAGTCTGCCAATTCTAAAAGACTTCATCGAGCAAGTCGAGTTATTTATCAAAGGTAAAAACCGACCAAATTTAGCTGAAATTAAAACCTCAATCGAAGACTCCTCTTTTGCGGTGACTGTATATGACAATGATGAAATATTAAATTCAGCGATAAGTGATTACATTAAAGTTAAAGAGTCAAATAGTATTGATGATATAGATTCTTTTAGAGCTGAAGTTATTGAAAAATGGCAAAAACAAGCAAAAGAAGCAGGTGGATTAATTTTTGAAATGAATTTAAGTGTTGGAGAAAATGTAATATCTAAATTAATTATTAATCAAACTACAGAAATTAAAAGAAAAAAGTCTATTTGGGTAGATGTTGAATTATACCTGTATGGAAGAGTATTTGACATGGGTGGGAAAAACAATCCAAATGTGCACATAGAGCTTGAGAATGGAAATACAATAAAAATAAACTCAAAAGCATCTATTCTGGCAGAGGTAAAAGAAAATAAGCTATATAAAAATCAACTTTTGAGAATAAAAGCTAAACAAAACTATCATACTCGGGAGATTAGAGAAGAACGTCTTGTATCATTTGAAATGTATTCTCCACATTTTGATCCAGAAGAATTTGAAGAAATTTCCCAAAGATCTACTGAGTTTTGGGAATCTGTAAGCAATCCTTCTAAATGGGTAGAGGAACAGAGAGGAAATTATGAATAATATTGGAGAAAAGAAAAATATTCTGGTTGATACCAGTTTTTTAATAGCTGTTTTTAATAAAAATTCTGAAAATCATGAGATAGCATTAAAATATTTTAAGTATTTCCTTAAAAATTCGATAGAAATGTACTTGTCTACAATTGTTATTTCAGAATATCACCAAAAAGAAACAATAGTAAATATATTAGAAACTGAAAATTTTCAAATCCTCCCATTTAATGTGGAGGATGCTGTGGTTGTATCTGATCTAGCTCATAGATTGGGTCAAAATATTCGAGGAGATGGAAACAGGGCAGAATTTAAAGATGACATTAAACTTATGGCACAAGCACAAAACAATAAAATTGACTATCTGATTACAGAGGATGAAACCACACTAGCAAAATATAGCAGAAAGTTATTTAATGCAAATATATTTTCTTCAAAAACTATTGTGGTAAAAGAAGGATTTGATAGTTCTATATTTAATAATGGTCAAACTACATTTTTAGAGCAAAGCTCTGACTGATATATTTATTAACATTTCAGTCTTCATATCTAATAGTGGGTGGAGGTAAAATAATACTTATAAAAACAAAATTTAAACTAATATAATAATAGGATTGAACTATTTATATAATTTCAAACAAAATTCTCTATCTTTATTATATTGATCCTCAATATCTGACTTAATCTGTGAGCTGTTCCACTTGTGTGCCTTTACTCCGTTTGGCATAGTTACTTCAACAGAGTTCAAATCACTTAAACGATCAAATTCTGCTTTTGTGCTTGCGATGCATTTATCTATGTCGCTTTGTTTGTAATAACTATTAACTCTAGTTGAATTATCTGCATCTAACTTTTCTTTTTGAAGCTTTAAAGCTTCAGTCATAGATATATAATTTAATACTCCATGGAACAAAATTGCTAATGCAATAATTAAAGCAGCAGCTAAATAGATTAGATGTCTATGTTTATGCATGTTTATATTTCATAAAACCATTTAAATAGGTTTTAATATGTCTAAATTCTGATTTCTTGGTGAATTAACCAAATCGGATACTTGTATAGCTTCCATTTTGCTATTGGGATAAGGTTTTAGCATCTCTAATAGATATTCCTCTTTTGAGTCAGGATTAAGCCAAATTTCTTCATCTTTTTCATCCAATATTACAGGCATTCTGTTATGTACTGGTTCCATTAATGAATTTGGAGTTGTTGTAAGTATGACAAATCCCTCACCTGGTCTATAGATTCCTGCAAATGAAAACATATCTCTTTCTTTTACCCTAAAGCAGTAGGGTTGTTTTCCATGATCAGTTTTTTGCCATTCAAAAAAGAATGATGCTGGGATTAGGCATCTAGTTTCCCTAAACATTTTAGAAAAAGTTCTAAGCTCAGCAACCGTTTCTGATTTTGCATTTATTAATTTCATCCCAGGCTTCCATGACTCTATGCCAAAAGCTAAATATTCTCCTATATTTGGAGAATTTCTATGTACAACAAGCCCTTTCATTGTAGGAGCAATGTTATAAGTGGTTTGAATTTTAGGTTTATTTGAAAGTTCAAATCTTTTCCAAACCTCTACTTCATCTTTGGGAGCTATAGTTCCGTATCTACCGCACATATTTGTATTGTATCACATAGTAAAACTGATACAGTTATTCGTATTTCTTTCTATTGTTTTTCTACTATTTTTGGTTTAATTTATAATTCCACATGATTAATAAAATCAAAGAACCAGTAAAAGTATTAATGGTATTTGATAGAAACCCTACAGAGGCAAAAGTGGCTAAGATTGGTTGGCAAAACAAGACATATGAGGTTATTAAGCTAGGCTTTCACCACAAGGAAAAAAGAGGAAGAATACTCTATCACATATATTCCGTTATTACAGATACGTTATTTTTCAGATTAGTTTTAGACACAGAAAACTTAGAGTGGATGGTTGAGGAAATTTCTGATGGAGCTACAAACTAATACTAAAACGCCTTCTGTAATGCATGTAGATCTAAATAGTTGCTTTGCTATTGTAGAACAACAAGCAAACCCCTTTTTACGAGGAGTTCCAGTCGGTGTGGCAGCTTATACTGGCGCATCTGGTTGTGTTATTTCCCCATCCTACGAGGCTAAAAGGGAGGGGGTCAAAGTGGGAATGAGAGTTTCAGATGCTAAACAGATTTGCCCAGAAATAAGAATCATTCCACCAGATCCTCCAAAATATAGAGCAGTCCACCAAATGTTTTGCAGGATATTTAAAGATTACACCCCAGTAGTAGTTCCGAAATCAATTGATGAGGCAGTTTTGGACTTTGATGGAATGAATTATTCGCTTGAGAGACTTATAAAGATAGGAAGAGAAATCAAGCTACGGATGAAATTAGAAATTGGTGAATGGATAACTTGTAATGTAGGAATCTCAACTAACAGGTTTCTTGCAAAAACTGCTGCTTCTTTACATAAGCCAGATGGGCTTGACGTGATAACTCATGAGAATGTAAGGGATGTACTTGGTAAGTTAGATTTGATTGATCTGTGTGGTATAAATGTGAGGTATAAGTTTAGACTGAATGCACATGGAATATACACTCCCCTGCAGTTCCTTGATAGTAGCTCAAATAAGTTAAAAAAAGAGGTATTTAAAAGCATTGTAGGATACTATTGGTATATGAGATTGAGAGGATGGGAAATAGACCAGACCGAATTTGGTAGAAAAAGCTATGGGCAGTCATACGCACTTCATCATTATACGAATAATAAAGATGAACTCTGTAGGCTGCTTATGAAGCTCTGTGAAAAGATGGGTAGAAGACTTAGAAAAGCTGCCTTTTTTGCAAAAGGAATACATATTGGTGTTCTGTATTCCAATGGACAGCTTTGGCATGTAGGAAGAAAAACTGAACATCCCCTATATTCAACTCTTGAGCTTTACAATGAGGCAAAGAAATATTTGATTACAGCATCTCACTTGCCAGTAACACACATATTTGTAAGCTGCTTTAACTTACATGATTTTAGAGTTCAGCAATTAGACTTGCTGGATTCTGGTAAAGATAAGAGATGGAGGGTCAGTAGGTCTTTGGACGTTGTCAATAATAGATACGGTGAATATGTAGTTTTGCCTAGTGCAACTATGAAAAGCATGGAAGAGGAGATAATTGACAGAGTACCCTTCGGAGGAATAAAAGAGCTGGAGGAATTATATGCTGTACAACAAATCTGATTTCCTATATTATTGAAAAAACTTAATAATAAAACACATACTTATCCGTTTATTCATCCCATGCTTTACAGTTAATCCCAAAATTAGAAATGAAAAAGATTTCTAAAAAAACTAAATATTCTAAAAAATATACTTGGTTTTTCTAATAGTGGTCTAACTTTTTTATGAGTTATGGTAGGAGTGGCACTAGGGCTAGCGGTAGAAGAAATTATAATTGATGGTAAGCGTTTTATAAGAATGTTAGGTGAAGTGGTTTTAGAAGGGATAACCGTAGGTATAGAAGTAGGCGCAGATTGAGCGTAAGAAGTTGCAGTGGGATTTACGCTAGAAGTTATTTTAACTTGTACTTCGGATGATCCAGCAGAATTTTGTGTATTAACTTCAACATGTTTTGCGTTTGGGTTAACAGTAGTAGAACTTTCTGAGGTATTAACAGTAACACTGGTTGCAGTAGCTTCAGTCGAATGTGTAAATAAAATTGCACCTAGGGATAAGAATAAAAAAAGATATATTATAATCTTCATGATTCATCTATTATCTAGAATCGGATTATATCACAACGCTAGATTTTAATGACTAATTACAAATGAGCTCAAATTTTATTTAATCTCTATTGATTTCGGCAATGGGAAGGTATTATTACGGTAAAAAAACAGAAGCAGATTCTTTAAAAAAGGTGGAAATTTCATGGCTGAAAAAACATGGATACCTGGAAGAAAATTGGTGGAAAACTGGAGGTATTAAATGGACAAACGGATGGTCAGGTCAAGAAAGTAGTATTGGATTTGATGTGGATCTAACTCATACAGAAACTAGACATATTAAACTTCATTACACTCAAACTAACAATGAAACTGGAGTAAAAAACAATTTAAAGCACGATTATCCACTTACTACTACAAAATGTAATTTCGGAGGTCACAGGTATTGGTTTATTTGTTCAGTATATAAAAATGGTCAATATTGTGGCAAAAGAGTAGGCACGCTTTACAAAGATGGAGATTATTTTGCCTGTAGACATTGTAATGAATTAAGTTATGAGTCAAAAAATGAAAATAGAAGATTTAAAGGTTTTGGTTTATTTGATTTTTATAAAAACATAAACAAAATTGAACAATTAGAAAAAATCATCAAAAGGAAAATATATGCAGGAAAAGTCACAATAAATCAAAGAAAATTAGAAAAATTAATCTCTATTCAATATAAGATTCATAGTCAATTTTATCTTAGAAAATAATCAAACATGTTGATTTTAACTCCTCTTGAGATAAAATATACAAAATTAATATTAATATGGTTAGGAGGTATACTTCTTTTGGACAAACCCAAAATTCAAAAAAAGTTTGGGAGTATTATGAACGTTTAGTTCAAACCCAAGAATTTAGAGAGGATTTAGAGAAGATCAGATTCAAATGCAAAATTCCATCTGAAGGCTATCCCGATCGACGAAGTGCGCCTCCTCAGGAATGGTTAGGTTCTTCTAAAAAATTATTTCAATCTATTGAAAATTTATGCAAAACTTATAATTTATATCCGGGTCATTGGTGGTTATCTCTGGAATTTTATATATTTTACTCTAAATTAGTTATGCCTGATATCAATAGTGGAGAATTACTTACACTTGCAGACATTAATGAATTTGAAACAAAAGAAAAAGGTCGCAACTTTACTTCATTTTATCCATTACTAATTGGTGTAAATCCATATGCATCTCAAAGAGATATTCTTGATTGGATTAAAAAAAATTACTATTTCATTAAGGTTTATCAAGATCATATGAAGTCAAATATAATAAATATTGCAAGATTTCGTCCAAGAAAAATAAACCTTAGGATAAGGAATGAATTTATATATAAAAACCGCTCGAAAAAACTTAAAAGAATCGCAGAAGAATTAGCAAGTAATCATGAGATCTTTATGGACGAAGGGCATATTGCTAAAATCATATCCTTAGAAACTCTTCGCAGAAAAAAAGTGTAACACGGTTATTTCTTATATTTCTTCCAAACCAATTGCTAAACTTCGTTCAGAATTATGATTAATTATTACTATACTTCTGATCTGTGTTGCGCATCGGTGTTAATGTTGTTTTCCCCTCTAGACTCAATTGATAAAAATAATCCGCAGAAAGCAATATTTATTTTTAAAAGAGACAATAACCTTGAAGCAAATTTAGAAGCATATTGGAAAGGGGAACTACAGGTTGAACCTAGAACTTTTTTTAATCAAATTAAGTATTTAAAAACAAGACTGTATGAATAAGCTCACTGAATCAGAAGCTATATCAAAACTAGAAAAAATATACAATACAAATTTTGATTCCACCTCAGAATTGAATGCATACGACCAACTACTAGCTTGTGAAATTCTTTCAAATGTTGAAAAAGCTTCATTAAAAGAAAACGTAATATCCAATCAAAATGTTAGTGTTAAATGGAATGAGAATGAGAATGGTACCTATAAACGAGTATTAAACTCTGAAATAAATTTGAGTAAAAAGAAAGCTATCTCTGAGTTAAAAAATTGTAACTACAAAACTTCGCCAGTAAAACTCACCTATTTGCTGGAACAGGTTTTTATTGAATACTCAACTGAGCCTGGACATTGGCTCTACATTGCACAGCATTTTCCACCAAGAACTATAAATAGAGTCTTGAATGGAATGATTAAAACACACCAGACTAAATGGGAAACAATACAGAATCCTCCTGCTTATTTTACTTATACAATTAAAAGATTTTACAAACAAAGAAAAAAATTTAGGAAATAAAGAATGACGATAGAAAAAACAAGGGAATTAATGGGAAGTGAGATAGAAAGCTTAACTGATATTCAAGTTTTAGAATTAATTCAAATAACTGGTGAGGCGATAGATGCTTTATTTGATTTATTTATTAAGAAAAACTTGACAGCTAAGCACGAAGGAGTTCAAAATGAATGAGATGGTTAAGCATGGAGTGAATTACATTCGTGTCAGCTCAGATAAGCAGGTTGACGGCTATTCTCTTGATTCACAGGATGAACTTTGCACCCAAAAGGCTAAACAAGTAGGTTTTGAGATTGTAAAAACATTCAGAGAAGAAGGTGTGTCAGGAACAACTATTGACAGACCAGCTCTAAAAGAAATGATAGACTTCTGTTTGGACAAGAAAAATAACATTTCAGCTGTCTTTGTTTATTCTTTTAGCAGGCTCAATAGAAACACTATCGATTTTCTTAATCTCAGGTTTTTACTTTCAAAAAGTGGAGTTAATTTATTCTCGGTATCTGAACCAACTGGTAACACCCCAGTAGATAGATTTGTTGAAACTATATTTGCTGCGAAAGACTTACTCGAGAACCAAACAAGGGCTCAAAATGTGGCAAATTCGCTTCGTAAACGCTTCTTAGAGGGCAATATTACTTCAAGACCACCTCTGGGCTATCTTATGCAAAAAATAAATGGGAAAAGCCTTGCTGTAAAAGATCCAGAAACGTTTGAAATTATCAAAACTATGTGGCACAGAGCAGCTAAGGAAAAGTTATCTACAAGAGAGGTGGCACGTGAATTAAATAGATTAGGCGTACGCACAAAACACAGTATTAAAAGTACGAAATTGATGTCGCAAAGTATATCCAAAATGTTTAGGAACAAATTTTACATGGGGATTCTTGTATCCGAAAAGTATGGCGAAATTAAGGGTAATCATGAACCGATGGTAAGTGAAGCTACTTTTTATTATTTACAAAGCCTTTTAGAAGGAAGGAGATCAGAAAAAGGTAAACACTACACTCTTAGAGAGGACTTTGCATTACGGGGTATCTTAATTTGTGAGATGTGTGGTAAAAAATTATCATCTGCTTGGAGCAAGGGAAAACACAAGAAATATGCTTACTATTCTTGTCAATCAAGAGGTGTTCACAAAAATATATCAATATCTAGGGACAAAGTAGAGAAAGCATTTACCGAATACCTTCAGTCTATCCAACCATCTGAAAAATATATGCTTTTTATTACAGAGTTTATAAAAGAAAAATATCATGCAAGATTCAACCAACTTTCCTCTTCCGTAGATAAAGTGATTAAAGATATAGATTTGCTTCAAGCAACGAAAAAGAAACTCGCTGAAAAACATCTGGCTGGAATATATGAAGATAAAGACTATATTTCCATGCGGGATGATTTGGATATTCAGATTGCAGTTAAGGAGGGATTAATCAGCGAGAAAAGCATGGATAAAATAGATATAGACACAATTCTTCAGTTCATGGTTCAATACTTAACAAATCTTAGTAAAGCATTTACAGATGCTACACCAGAAGGAAGATTAAAGATAGGGTGTTCGATATTCCCGTCAGGGATTATTTATGACGGTTTAAATTTTCGAACACCTAAATTAGGTCGTGGATACATGCTAAATGCTTATTCTGCATGTACCCCTGCCAAATTGGGTGATCCGACCGGGGCTCGAACCCGGAACCAAAAGCTTAAAAGGCTTTTGCTCTACCATTGAGCTATCGGACCGTATTTTATTCCGATGCTCAATGGCATGCGAAGCAATTCAGCGAGCTATCGGACCTAAAGAAACTCGAATCTAATTCGAGTAATTGAAATTTTACCAAATTTCTTACGGGTAAATCAAACGTAGATTAAAAGTTAATGCCAGAATTTGCGCTCACCAGTTAAAACCATTACTATTCCAGCTTTATCTGCTGCTTCTATAGACAGTTTGTCATTAATAGAACCACCTTGCTGAACTATAGCAGTTATTCCATATTTTACGGCTAGCTTTACCGTATCATCAAATGGAAAAAATGAATCTGATGCTAAAATTGAACCCTTTGCGTGTTCCCCCGCTTGCTCTAGTGCTATCTTTGCAGAACGTATTCTAGAAGTCTGTCCTGAACCTATTCCTCTAGTCATAGGAAGATTTTTATCCATCACTAAAATTGTATTAGATTTAATTCTTCCTATAAATTTCCATGCTGTTCTCATTTGTTCTAATTGTTTTGCTGAGGGTTTTTTCTTAGTAACCACCTTCCATGTTTTTGTATTATCACCATCTGTATCCCAATCTTGCAAAACATATCCTCCGTCAAAATACCTCATATGAATTGGGTTACTTCTTTTTTTAGGAATTTTGCCAAAAGTATAAATTCCTGTGGATTTTCTAATACTCATAACATACTCCTGTGCGTTTTTCTCTATTTCCGGCGCTGCAACTATGTCTACTAATACCCCGTTTTCTTCTTTAAAACTAGCAAATGTTTTTGCAGTTTTTAGATCCATGGGTTTATTTAAAACTATAATTCCACCAAAAGCAGATTCCGGATCTGCTGCAACTGCACGTTTCAGTGCTTCATCTATAGTTTTTCCCAAAGCAATTCCTGACGGACTGTTATGTTTTATAACCACCGCTGCAGGCTCACTAAAAACTCTCACACACTCCAGGCCCGCAGAAATGTCTGTAAAGTTAACATAGGATAGCTCTCTTCCGGTTAATCTCTGCAGCTTTTGTAATGGTGAGTTGTTGTTCGGTTCAAAATAAACTACTGATTTTTGATGAGGATTTTCCCCATAACGCAAAACTATTCCTCTTCTCCCCGGAAGCGTTACTTCATCTGGAAAACTGTCTTCATTTAAAAACTTTGCTATTTGAGAATCGTAAAACGTCAGATGAGAAAAAGCTTTTGCC
>CAZITH010000022.1:0-12804 GCA_964542125.1 uncultured Gammaproteobacteria bacterium
GGTAGAACCCACCACTGTGTCTCCATGAGCTTTATCAACCGGAATACTCTCACCCGTTATCATAGACTCATCCACGGAAGACTCTCCCTCATGTATAACCCCGTCTACCGGAATTTTTTCTCCTGGGCGCACTCGGATTAAATCCCCAATATTTACTTCATTTATAGATATGTCAACTTCCTTACCGTCTCTTATTACTCTGGCTGTTTTTGCCTGCAATCCAATAAGCTTTTTTATTGCCTCAGATGTACCCGCTTTTGCCTTTGCTTCAAAGTATCTGCCTAATAAAATAAGCCCTATAACAACCGCAGCAACATCAAAATATGGCATAGGCTCAACTTTTAAACTTTCTACCATTTGAGGAAATACAGTAACAACTACAGAATACACATACGCTGCAGTAGTGCCTATGGCTACTAACGTGTCCATATTTGCAGTTCTGTGTTTTAATGCTGGAATAGTGGCTTTATAAAAATCTAAACCAGCCCAAAATTGAACTACAGTAGCTAGAATTAACTGCAGCCAAAAGTTCTGCAAAAAAGGTGGGGAAAATTTCATGAGTCCTGGAAAACTTCCCCACACTATGATGCCACCTATAACTAAACTGACTAATACTTTTCTTTTTAATGACGCAAGCTCTTTTTTCTTTTCTTCTTTTTCTTTATCCTCATCTATCTTCTCCCCATCTACCATGGCTTTATAACCTACACTGGAAACTGCTGACTCCATCTGCTCAGGGGTGCACGTATCATAATCGTAGGTAACTGTTGCCTTTTCAGTTGCTAAATTAACGGTGGCACTCTTAACACCCTCCACTTTACTTAACGCTCTTTCTAAAACCCTCACGCAAGATGCGCAATGCATACCTTTTATGGGAAATGTTTTTTTAACTTCTGACATATTTAATTAACTACTACCTTTCCGTGAAACATATTCATGCCACAGGACATTTCAAATGTTCCTGTTTTTTTGGGTGTTATCTGAATAGAAGTTTTTTCATGCAGAGGAAGAAACTTGCGGATTTTGAAATCAGGGATTACAACTTCTTCAAGGCAAGAACTCTCATCCTTACGGATAAAATTTAGAGTTGTAGTTTTGTCATTAGGGATGGAGATAACTTCCGGAGAATACCCGCCTTTAACCGTAATATCTATACTATTTGTATGTACTACTACCGCCTCCTGGTCTTTCTTCATGAGAAAAAACCAGTAGGTAAAAATAATCCCACCTACACTCACTAACGCAACTAATATTTTATCTAGTGTCATTTTTTCAGTCTCCGCAAGTTTTACTTTTTTGACCCATTTCTTGTATGTATTCTTTTGTGGGCGTTAGCTTCAATTCTTCAGAAATATTATTTTCCCCTATAAAAATTGCCAAATTATCATATGGGTGTATGTCTTGATCCTCCCAATTTTCTACTTTTTCACCGTTTATGTATCCCTTTACCCTTCCGTAATCTACTGGATATTTTATATTTTTAAACAAGTCTATCCATCTTGCGCTTTCCCGCTCTACATGTACCACATCTCCTACATTGTCGTGCAAATGTGCTTTTTCCAACTGCTCATCTTCATGCTCCTCCTCTTCTTTCTCATTTAAATTGCATGGTTTTGTATACATGTATTTAAATTCAGAAAAATTTAATTTTTTATTTTCTTTAAATATGGTAAATGCAGCGTGATAATGGACCTTTTTTAACGCCCTGGTTTTATTTATGAAAAAAAATCCAACTATAGATGAGAAAATAATGAACACTGCAACTAAAAATGGAATAATAAACTTCTTACGAAAATAAGGTTTCATATTTTTACGTGAGGCTTGGCTGAGGTAAAAAATCTCTATTCAGAAAATCCCCATGATTTATACCAAACTCTCATTTCATCTATCTCTTTTGTTTGTGCAGAAATTATATTTTCAGAAAGCTTCTTCATCTCAGGTCTGTTGGTACTTCTTTTTAGCATTTGTGCCATCATAACAGCCATTTGGTGATGGGGAATCATTTCTTGTATAAAAGCCTTATCAAAATTTGCTGCATTTTCAAGATCTTTTTCGTCTGCGTCATTTCCCATCATTCCCATATGCATTCCACTGCCTCCCATCATGTCGTGCACATCCATAACATCATCATCCTCAGGAACTTCTTGACCAAACCATTTTCTATACCAGTCCTTCATTTCCTGTATTTCTTTACTCTGGGAAGAAATAATATTACTTGCTAATTCTTTTATTTCTGGCTTAGTTGCTCTAGTCTGGGCTAGTTTTGCCATGGTTATTGCGTCTTCATGGTGCGGAATCATTTGTTCTATGAAATGGCGGTCAATAGATGAGTTCATGGTAAATTTGGTTTGAGTAAAACTGTTTTGCGTTCTGTAACCCATCATCTGCATCATTCCATACTGATTTCCATTTACAACACTTGTTGTCAAAAGCCAAACCGCCACGCCTCCTATAGTTGCGCCTATAACCCCATAATATAAAGGACTTTTTTGCTTCATAAAATTTATGCTTTTTTAAAAACTTGCATGATTTCAGAAATAGATTCTTCTGTTTTACCATTTTTAATTGCATCTGCAACACACGTTTTTAAATGGTTTTCTAGAAGCAGATTTCCAGTTTCCCCCAGCCCTTTTTCCACAGCCTGCATCTGATGAATAACGTCTATACAATAGGAATCTTCCTCTACCATCTTGATCACCTTCTCCAAATGCCCTTTTGCAATCTTCAGACGGTGAGTAATTCTTTCTTCTGTATTTTTAGGTCTGTATGTCATATCCCCCCTATGGGGATATATTATTCTTTTATAAATTGTAAGTCAATAAGGAAAATAGGATAAAATGAGGGTGGTAGAATTTTATACACCTAATAAGTTCAAATTCTACCGCCAGGCAAAAAGCTCGTGTCACACCTAGCGGTAGACGGGAAGCTTATTTGCTTCCACCTTTTTTCCCAGCTTCACTTGCTTTTTCTGGATCATTTGCAAAGTTGCCAGGATTATTTTCCTGACCCTGAGACTGTCCGCCTTTGGAAGCTATTTCTCTTTGTTTTTGAGGATCCATGGATGCAAATCCTCTGTTATCATCTGCCATATTTTTTCACCTCCTCTTTTTTAAGGTTCTTAGATATTATCCTTTGAGATTAAGATAGGTTTAAAAGTTGTGTAAGTATTTATAAAGAATAAGCTGAAAGGGGGATTTTTTTGCAAAAAAGCTTAAACAGCACCTGACCTGTGATCTTCATTTGTGAGAAAGTCAGTTTCTGATAGCCAGTTTTTTCCTTCTTTATGTGCGCCGCAGTGGACACAGATTCCTTGGGATGTCGGACCATCAGCCTCTTCATACCAAATTCTATGCGGATGTTTTTCACCATTTTTGTATATAAAATCTGTTATTTTTGGAAGCCCCTTGTGAGAAGAGCTGGCGTTAGGGGTGAGTTCATAATTTTTAACATATGTAACCGGATTAGGAGGTAATGTTTTTGGATCCGGTTTTTCACCTATCCATGCAGGGCGCCCGTCTTCATTTATGCCTATATTACCGCCTAATCTAATTCCTGTTCCAGGAAAATATTGAGCTGAGTCAGACCGCGCAGATTTTCCCTTATATGTTTTTTTAACCGGCTTCTTAGAGTTCTCATCTGCAGTTACTGTGGAATCTTCTGAATCATCTGCTGCATCATCAGCTTTTGCATCAGTCCCTGTCTTATCATCATCGCCAATTATAAAATCCCAATCTCCTTGTAACTTAGGCGACATCTCTTCTCCTACCTCTGTTTTTCTGAATTTAGAAAGCGTACTTAATAGACCTTCTAGCAGTTCTGTTTCTGGCTGAGCTTCTGCGTGTACTCCCGTGCCCTGTAACGTTTCTTCTTCTAACACATCTTTTAGAAAATAGTGCTTTCTTTTATTTCTTCCTTCTCCACGCTTTTCATATGCAATCTTTAAATCTATCTTAGCAATATCTTTTCTCAGTCCTGCTAGTAACGTATTAATTTGGCTTCTTGCGTCCCAAAAAATTCTATCTGGAAATACATCTGCGGTAAGCTGATCTACGGTAACTGCTTCCTCTTTATCTACGTGTCCTAATAGCGCGTCCATAACTAAACCCTTTTGCCCTGCTAATCTAATAGTTGAAACTCTATTTCTAAAATCCTGTCTTTTTTTCAAAAAAGGATCTGATTCAGCTGTTTTTGAATCTTTTAAAGCGCCCGATCTTTGGTCTAATTGAGATGAAGCACCGATTCTATGTTCTGCAGTCATAAAGACTGATTATAGCCGGGAGCGCATTAAAGTCAAGAAGACTATGGAAGGATTTGAATAAAAGAACCGTTAGACTTAGTCCCTCTTAAATCTAGAAACCTGATCCAGTCTGGAGTTATCTTAAAAATCACAAGTTCATGCTGCCCTTCAGACAGCTGAAACATGGGGGCAATGTATTCCAGTTTGGAAAAAATCTTTGTCATGTTCTCAAATTGCGCGTTAAATTCCACCTGGTCAGAAATTTTTACAGCAACTCCTTCCACCTGCACAGTGACCGGCTCTGACTCTGTCCCCACCACTAATGCAACACGCGGATTTAAGGAAATATTTTTATATTTTCTGGCAAACGTTTTAGTAAGAAAGTGGAAGTGGAATTTTTCATCCACAGTAAAATAAATGGTTGCAGCCTCAGGCTTTCCTTCAGGAGAAACTGTAGAAATAACTGCAATAGATTTAGAACGTAAAAAAGTCATGACGTCTGTTATGTCTGAAGCCTGTGCCATATCTCTACGCTACACTTCCTATTAAAAATTGTCAATATTTGAGGAAATTATTTCTGCCGTGAGGGCTTTTGAGCAGAAAAGGTTCTTTTGTCTAGATTATCTGTTAAACCACCGCGTCTTCCTGAAGAAGGATGTGAACGCTCATTTGAATGGTATGAAGCGGAGGATTCTAAATGAGGATTTTGCCCGTGTATTGCCTGCTCTATGTCTCGTCTTATAACCTGCCCTGGTTCTAGAGGATTTTCACCATCATGCTGCATGTGAAGCCAGCGCAGAGTTTTCTGAAGACTAGTTTCATGGGAGGGTTCCATTTCTGACACAGGTCTTCCGTGTCCTTCACCGTTATGGTAAAACGCGCCTCTTCTATCTACACTCATGTGAGAATACTACACTAGTTAATTTTTCAAATCAAGGGACGCGTTATCTGTAGGAATTGAAATACGCGTGGATTTTTTATGGGTAGAAGTTGAGAAGGTCTACTTTTATACTGGGGTCTTTTGACTCTACTAATTTTTTAAAATTATTTATATCAGAAAACCCGTTTAATCCTTTATAGTGGTACGGATGAACCACTTTCGGTTTAAATTCTGCCACCGCGCTTGCTGCATCCTCTACGCTCATTGTGTATGGCAAGTTCATAGGAATAAATGCAATGTCTATATTTTTAAGGCGTAACATTTCAGGAATAGGGCCGGTGTCCCCTGCTATATATACGCGCTTGCCGCTGTTTGACAGCACATATCCGTTTCCGCGCCCTTTTGTATGAAACGCACTGGAAGACTCTGGAATGTTATACATGGGTATTGCCTCTATTTCTATACCTTTTTCTATCTGACTCTCCCCATTTTTCATAATAATAAGATTTGAAACCACATCTGGCGGAAGCTCATCTGCTACAGCCTGGGGCACTACCATAGTTACATCTTTAGTAGATAAGGATTTTAACGTAGGAATATCAAAATGGTCTTGGTGAATATCAGATAAGAGAATCATAGTAGGTTTGTCCTGCCCAGAATAAGCTTTTTCTCCTCCTACAGGGTCATTATAAATAACCTGTCCGCCCATATGCATCACAAAAGACGCATGGGAAATAGGGGTAATTTTTATGTCAGTTGTTGTAGCATCAGCTTTTTCCATAGGTTTTTCAGAAGTTAAAATGTTAGAAGATGCGGGCCCCTGTTTCTGCTGAGAGATATAACTGTTTAGCGCAAAAAACGAAAGAGCCAAAAACATTATAATCAGAAGACTTATAAGTATTGGCATCTTCATACGCCCAGTATACCACACGCTTTCCAACTGGATTATAAGAAACGTGACAGAAACCTGTAAAACTTTTCTGCCCTTCTTTTTTATATGCTTTTTTTCTTGTACAATATTTCAAATGGATAAATCTGTATTTAAAAACAAACCCTTTCTTTTTATTTTATTCACCGCGTTTTTATCAGTTTTAGGAATTGGAATTATTATTCCGGTTATTCCGTTTATAGTGGCAAAATATGCTTCATCTTCAGGAAAAATTGCATTTTACGTAGGACTTTTAATTTCTTCTTATTCTTTTTGCCAGTTTTTTGCTGCCCCGGTTTTAGGAGCACTCTCTGACAAATTTGGAAGACGCCCTGTTCTTCTCTTGTGTCAGTTAGGGTCTGCAATTGGATATATTTTGTTTGGGATAGGAGGCGCGCTGTGGGTTCTTTTTTTGGGAAGAATAATTGACGGATTAACGGGCGGAGATATTTCTACTGCCATGGCATATGTAGCAGATGTTACCCCGCCGCATGAACGGGGAAAATACTTTGGGGTGATAGGAGCAACAGTAGGATTTGGATTTATCATAGGCCCCACCATAGGAGGTTTTGTTTCTCACATCTCGCTTTCTGCCCCTATGTACCTTGCAGCGGGACTTACGCTTCTTAATATGACGTATGGATACTTCTTTCTTCCGGAGAGTCTGAAAAAAGACCATAGAATCAGCAATTTTAAACTTCACCACTTAAACCCTTTTGTGCAGCTTTTATATATTTTAAAAAAACCATTGCTTTCGCGTCTTATGCTAATTGGAGCATTTTACTTTACTGCGTTTGCTATGCTTCAAGGCATAAGTGGAGTGTTTTATAAAGATGTTTTGCACAGAAGCCCATCTGATATAGGAATTTACTTTTTAATTTTAGGATTAGGGGATATGTTTACCCAAGGATACTTGGTAGGTAAACTTTCCAAAAGCATAAGCGTTATGACGCTTGTTACCTCAGGATTTCTCATTACTGCGTTTGCCTACACTATAAATGCATTCCTGCCAGTTTTTCCCATTGTATATTTTGCATATGTTTACTTTTTAGTTTACGCGCTGGGAAGCGGGTTATTTGAACCATCATTTGGGGGACTTGTTTCAGCCGCTGCAGACCCTAAAGAACAAGGCAGAGTTCAAGGCGCATCACAGTCTTTTCAGTCTATTACCAGAATTATTGGGCCGCTTTTAGCTGCATTTTTATACCAGTTCACGCCAGCTCTTCCCTGGACAGTTTGTGTGATTCTTTCCATTGCGGGCGCAAGCCTCTTGTACGCTAACAAAAAAACTATTGCGTCTTTACACCCCCACCTCCAGCACTAAAAAATGTGTTGATATTTTTTACGTGTTTAGATTTTAAATAAAAACAGAAGATTTACTGCTGGGAGATCATAAGAAGTACTAGTGTTTTTAAAGATGACCCAAAGTACCCTACCTGTGTGTCAGATACTAATTTCTGAAGCATATCTTTTGAGAACTGGTCATTTGACGCTACAGACGCTGCAGTGTAGGCAGATAAAAATGTGTTATCCAGATAATTAGTTAAAGGTCTTCCGTCCAGCGTATACCCGCTTTTCAAATTCCCTATTCCAGTATTCTTTAAAAATGCCGCCTGTTTTTGCAATATCCCAGAAGCTACTGCGTTATTCTCAGTAAGATACGTATGTAAAAGCCTTATAGGGACACGGGACGCATCATAGTAAAAGTCATTTTTATAAGAGTCAAAAGAAATGTCAGCTGAAGAATAGTCATCATTCAGCCAATCCGGCAGCAGTCCGGTGGTATTATTTTTTGCATTATTTAAAAATGTTAGAGTTGAGCCATGTACGCTGTTCCACCTGCTATCTGCCGTAAAAGAGGCAAATTCTTTATAGTAAGACGGCGCAAAATATGATGGATTTACTGTTTTTACCTTTCCCCAGTTATCCCCAGGGTTTAAAAGATTTTTATCAGTTACTTCAGTTTTCATCATGGCATTAATTAAATTTTTTGCGTCAGTTTCAAATCCTGCACCCGGCCATTTTCTGCTTGCTTTTAAAAGTGCATACGCCATATCTTCATCCGCGTCAGTTGCACTTCCCTGCCCTTTTACACTTCCGTCTGCATTAATCTGCCAGTTCATAAGTCCATTTGCATCTCTATACTTTTTCCCATAATTCCATAAACCCTCAAATGTTGCCCTGTCATTAGCAAGTGCGGCAGATAACATCCCGTATCCTATTCCTTCGCTTACCGTGTCATTTCCATCAGTAGGCCTTACTACCCTGAGCGCTCCATCCGCAGGTTTTACAAATGTATTTTTCCACGCGTTATAGGCAGAAAGCGCTTGCGAAGACATGTTAGGTAAAAAGCTAGAAGAAGTTGTTGTAACAGGTGAAGGTACAGTTCCGTTTAGTGGAAACGCTACGGTTAAAACGTTTGAATTCCAATAGATATTAGAACTCCAATTAGCAGTAAATAGTCCCATCTTCAGGGTGTATGAACCCGCCGGCATAGCTTTTGTTGCTGCAGAAAAACTGCTTCCTCCGGTATTTAAAAATTGCTGCCACACCTTCGCATTACTTGAGTCATACAACTCAAAATCCACTATGTTTCCAACCGGAATGGTATTTGAAAAAACAGCGGTAAATTTTGCAGTGTTACTGTCTACAGAAGACACAGTAACTGTCGGAGTGTTAGTCAGGGAAGAAGAAAATGGAAGTGTAAATGACTGCACCTTATCAAACCATGCATAGTTAGAAGCCCAGTTAGGAGTAAAAAGTCCCACGCTTATAAAATATTTCCCATCAGGCAGTACTCCCACGCTCTTTTTAAAACTTACTCCTCCGGAAGTATCTGTAAACTGCGCAGCTTTTTGATTTGATGAATTTATAATTTCTATGTCTACTATGTCACCCGTTAGAACTGCTGAAGAAAAATTCACATTTATGTCTTCAGTATTACTGGTTACTTGTGTCACGGTAACTGTTGGATTATTGGCAGCATATGCCGGTAAAAGTGCAGGAGAAGAAAAACCTACTGCTAAAACATTCACTAAAAGAAGTATTACAAATTGTTTAAGTCTTTGTAAGAAAACCATGAGGAGTGTAAGACTATACCAAAGGAAAAAATGTATGTCAACCCCCCCCAAAAAAAAGCCCAGTCCCACAAGCTTTTTTCCAAATCGACTTTAAAACAGTGCAATTTTTACCTCCCCGTTTTGGAAATAACGGGGGGCAAAAAAACTCTAATAGAACCCGTTATTAGCTTGATTTATCAACCTTTTCTCCATTTTTAACCGGTATCCGTTAATTAACGGGCAGGATATAATTCTTAGCCTCGTATTTTGCGGGAATACATCCGTTATATAACGGGTTTTGCCTCAAGTATTCCCGCACCGTTCCCCGTTCCCAACCGGCACCAACTAATCAACAATTACAAACACGTATATAAATAATACCTACATCCGTCAGCTTTGATCTTCGCATTTCTATACCCTGTCAACAATTGCGAGCGTATTGCATGAGAATTTTATGAACGAGTCAGGGGGATCCCGGCGAATGACCGAGGGGGTGATATCCTCCGTTGAGAGAATAAAATTTGAAAGCATGAAGCTCGCACTGTTGAGAGGCTTTGCTCCACTTTCCCCGGAAGGAAAGTGGAGAAAAATTCAACTGATGAGAGCTTTTACTCCAAGGCGCACAGGTGAAACGAGCACCGCAAGCTTTGCTTTCTTTGTCTGCACAAAAGTGGAAAAGGATGAGCTTGTCGAGAAGAGTTTCTTTACTGGTCTTTTGAAAAATACGCTCTGTTAAAATCCGCAAACCCTTTCAGCCACAATTCATCAGGAATAGCTTCATGAAACGCAATTCTTCTGAAAATTTCATTCTGGGGATTATCTGCTGGATCCCATGATATAACCCGGTCCATTTCTGTAATAGGTCCGTAGCGCGGGGGGAAAACAGAAATTGTGGAATTCATGTGATACGCTCCCATAGCAATAAATATATTTGTTTTTCCCCGTCTTTTCTTCTCTATTTCACGTACCATTTTTAATATCCTTCTATCTCTTTCCTGGGATTCTTCCACCATGTTTCTTTCAAATTCCTGATATTCAAAAAGTGTATCAAACGTCTGATCTAACCTTGTATTTTTCCATTCTTTCACTCCTGTCTCTTTTTTATATTCAAACGTGTACCCTTCTTCAAGTAATTCATCCATTGCAGTAAATTCTGCCCATTGGTACCTATCCTGCGGAGCTGCAGTAAGAAGTGTTTTGCCTACATGATTGTTATACGTTGCCTGCACCATAGCATCATCCGGAATTTTTCCAGATTGCCTCACAATCTTGAAATAAATAAATGCTTTTCTATGTGTCCCATATTTCTTAAGACCGTCTTGAAAAGAATTATCTTTTCCTGTAAAACCATTTGCATCCTCACCTATAAATACATTTGCTTCGCCTTTCACAAAAAAATTTTTGATGTGGTCTTTTAGATGATCTTTTACTGCTTCAAAATCTTCAGCGCTTGGTACAAAATGCTCATGAAACCTATATTTAATTCTCATTCCCTCTGGAGGGGCAAATTCTTTATCTATAGCCTTCTCAAACGCTGTTTTTCGCTGCAAAAGTACAGGATCAGATGGTTTAACATCAGAAAGCACTCCCCTCAAACTTTGTAAATTTTGAGGATAATTTAAAGCCACAAATGATCCTATTTGCTTCTCTAGTGGTTTTATACTCTGGGAGTTTAAAACATCTCCCACCAGTTTAAATGCAGCAGCGTCTTTTTCAGTGGGGATCTTTATTTTCCCAGCATCCGCCTGAGGCAGCAGCGCAGGTCTTTCTAAAACCACTTTTTCAGAACTTGTAAAAAACACTGAGTCAGCGGGTTTTACAGAAGATGGATTTACCTCACCTTCATAATGTCTATCATGCGGAATCTGCGGAAATGGCTTAAAGAATTCAGACATGGGAAGTAAGTATACTTGTTTTTTCCCTCAAGTTCAAACTATAAGTCACTTTAGAATTCTAACACTAAATATAAGATAGCACTATTTTCTTGAGGATTTAACGGTGACGACCAACTGAAACTTGCATACGAGAGCCTACAGTATACAGTGAGCTACCAAATTTCCCCATATGTCTTTTATCTGGATTTTGTGCTTGCTTATTTAAGTCCATTCCAGCTCTCATTACAAACTCTTTAACCGGTCTAGTATCACCTTTATCTATTGCCTGAGAAATTTGCGCATACTTTTCAGCTTGTGCGTCCCATGCAGTTCTAACATGATCAGGAACTACACTTCTTAAAGCAACTAATCTTCTCTCAAAAATTCTTTGCTTATCCCTGAAATATTCTAGTGCTAAATCTGCTGCCTGAATGGGAGTAATATCTGCTGGTGCTAGGCTAATTCTATCTGCAGCACTTAATGCTTTTTCTTGTGTTGTTATTTCTGGCATTTCTGTCATAACTCAGGATTCTACTCTCTTTTTTTAAAAAAACAAGTGCTCATCTTAACTATTAAACTTTCCTACTGTGCTTCTCAAGCCACTGAGAAATTTCTTCAATAGATAAATGCTGATTATCTAATGCTACTCCAAATTCCACTTCTTCCTCATGATAATTTTGAAGATTATATCCATTTATTTTTAAAAAAATTCCACTTGAGGTTAATGCTGTTCTTTTATTTCCATCTACAAAAGGGTAATTTTTCAAAAGAGACTGAAGAAGAGCTGCGGCTTTATCAAACACTGTTTCATACAGATCTATTCCATCATAAGTTGCCTGTGGTCTTCCTACATCAGACTCCACCAGACCTATATCGCGGATTCCATGGACCCTCCAAATCGCTTTACCATCTGGTCATGAATTGCTAGAACCTGAGGGGTAGTTAAATATTTCACCTTTCCGAGAGCGCCTGAAGTACATCTTTGTGCTCCTCAATAAACTCATCCGCCATTTTCATAAACTTAACATCTACTCCTTCTGCCTCAGTTTTAATGGGTTTAATTTCTAACTCTACCTTATCTCCTATTTTTATATTTTTTTCCTTGAGCACATTCTTTGGAATAATTACTCCTACTGAATTACCTACGGAAATTAATTGCTGTACCATATTCTATATTTGCTATGCATTATTGCGTTGCAATATAACAATGGTTATAACATAAATAGGACGCTTGTCAAGGGTTTTGGTTCTTAGGATCGCAGGCGAAGCCGAGAACCGCAAGAGCTAAGTGACTTAGGAACGGAGCGAGTGAAATGAGCGAGTACTGCAAGCTTTGCTTATTTTTCCTCTTCTTTTAGTTTTTCTAACAGGGGGTCAGAACCGCTTTCTCCCGCGGGTGGATTTTCCAATAACTCCTCTACTTCCGCAAGTTTTTTCTTTATATGAGTTATCTCAGTTTTTAACGCATCCTCAGAAGACTTATTACTATCCACAAAACTATTCTACCACCATAATTTTACTTTTTTCAATTCTTCAATTTTTCAGGTATTTGGAAAGTTTCTCATTTAACTCCTGCAGCCCAAAGGGTTTTGCTAAAAAATCATCTGCTTTGTATTTTTTAATTTCCCGCTCAGCCGTAGGATGCGCTGAAGCCATAACAATAGGAATATCTAGTGTTGCCGGGTCATTTTTTAATTTTTTACAGATAGTGCGCCCGTCATTTCCAGACAGCAACACATCTAAAATTATCATGGCTGGTTTAAATTCGTAAACTACTTTAAAGGCTTGAGATTCTGACATAGCAGACTTAACATTATACCCTTCAT
>CAZITH010000023.1:0-11054 GCA_964542125.1 uncultured Gammaproteobacteria bacterium
ACAATATTAGTAGATATAAGATACCTTCTCACCCCTAAAAAAATTATTGAGGAAAACGGTGGAAACATGCACGTGGTGCGAGTAGGTCATGCGTATATAACTGAAGGACTTCATGACACAGGTGGAGTTTTTGCAGGGGAGTCTTCAGCTCATTATTTCTTTAGGGAAACTGGAAACGCTGAGTCTCAAATGCCAGTAATTTTAACAGTTCTTAAAAAGATGACCGCAGAGGGAAAATCCCTATCTGAGCTAGTGGAAGAATACAGAAGGTCGTATGAGTCTGGTGAGTTTAACTTTAAACTTAAAAATGCTAAAGAAGTTTTAGAAAAAGCAAAAGAGGCATATAAAGACGGAGAGTTGGAAGATATGGACGGCGTTGCTGTTTCTTACCCCACATGGAGATTTTCTATGAGGACATCTAACACAGAACCGTTATTAAGACTAAATGTAGAGTCTTTTAAAAAAGAAGAAATGGAAGAAAAACGGGATGAGCTAAAATCCTTTATTGAAAAAAATGGGGAAAAAGACACGTCCACTTCAGGTCATTAGAATGAAACCCTCACAATCTTTAGAGCTTTCAACTGCTCTTCATGCCGCACAAGAAGCAACTGCTATTTTATTATCATATTATAAAGCTGGACATGCGGGAGAAGTGGTACACAAAGGAAAGGTAGACAGAGTGTCTCAGGCAGATTTAGATTCAGAAAAAGCTATGCGCAGCATTCTGTCTGAAGCTTTTCCAGGGTACAGTATTAAAGGTGAAGAGCTGGGGGAGAGCAAGAAAGAAAGTGAATACACATGGTACATAGACCCACTTTGTGGTTCAAATGATTTCATACGCGGATTTGCCGAGTTTGGTTTATCTATAGCGTTAATAAAAAATGAAGAATTAATTTTGGGGGTGTGCAGTCTTCCTGCTTTTCAAGAAATATATTACGCAGAGAAAGGATTCGGAGCATACATAAATGATGAAAAGATTTCTGTTTCGTCTGTTTCAAACCTGAACGACTCCATAATTACAACTCATGTTTCTGCAAAAGTGGAAGAGGTAGGAAAGCCTATTAAATTGTTTGAAAAACTCGTTTCAGCGTCATATGTAAAAGTTCCTGGAAGTTTTCCCTACGCAGTGTGTAGTCTGGCAAAGGGCTCCTCTGAAGCGCATGTGGAAATGAACGTTGCAGGAATTCACAGCCTTGCAGCACGTCTGATAGCTGAAGAAGCGGGTGCAAAATCATCTAAGATAGACGGCTCCCCTCTAAATATTTATGATGAGGAAGTCTTGATTACAAATGGGTTGGTACATGGTGAGTTACTAGAACTTTTTAACTAAATGATTAAAAAATCTGAGGAATTAGAAATTGCTATTCAGGCAGCTAAAGTTGGTGCGAAAGTTGGGTTAAAGTACTTTGATAAACCCATTCAGGTCCAAATAAAAGAGGATAAAACAGTTGTTACTCACGCGGATTTTGAAGCAGAAAATGCAATTAAAAAATTTATCCTTTCAAAAGATTCCACTGCAGAGTTTTTAGCTGAAGAAAGCGGTAACCAAACACACAGCAACACGTTTTGGATTATAGATCCAATAGATGGGACTAGGTGTTATGTTCGGGGAATTCCGTTTTGGTGTTCTTTAGTTACATATGTTGAAAATGGTGAAGTTAAGCTTACGTGTTGTTATTTTCCCCTTGTTAAAAATGGGTTATTGTATGGTGAGCGCAATAAAGGGGCTTTTTGTGAAGACAAGAAAATCCATGTTTCATCCGTTTCAAATTTTGAGAGTGCCTATTTAACGTTTGGAAGCATAAGGCATTTTAAAGATAAGAATCAGCTGCTTCGTGTTGTTGATAAAATTAATGGAGTAAGAGGGTACGAGCCAACGTACGGAAGTGCTCTTTTAGTTCAAGGGAAAGTTGATATCCAAATAGATGTGTTTGCTTATGCATGGGATTCTGCACCGTTTAAGGTGCTGGTAGAAGAAGCAGGAGGGAAAATTACTCACCCAGATGGATCTTCTTGGAATCTTTCTGGGAGGGGGATAGTTGCAACAAATGGACTTCTTCATGATGAGGTAATAAAACTCTATAATCAGTAATTTTCCTTGACTTCACGTGCTTTATATTCTACGCTTAATGTATGAACCCTGCTGCAGGTAATACTACTGTGTCTCAACCTTCTCAAGGACAACAGGCCGTACAGCCTGTACAGCCGCCTTCTTCACAAAAACCGCCAGAAGAAAAAAAACAAGAAAAATCTCCGCTTCTTAAATTTCAATTTCCTAAGGCCGCACAGATTTTGCTTCCTGCAGCTATAATAATAGGTATTCTTTCAGTGGGTGTGGGTGGTACATATTTTGTAGGTTCATCTCTCTTTTCTCCTAAGACTCCTCCTAAGGTTGCAAGCAATAGTTCTTTAGAAAGTGAATCTGTAAAGCTTCCTTCTCCTACTCCTACACCTACTATTGCTCCAACGCCAGTAGCTGCAACTCCTGCAGCAGTTCTGGTTTCTCCAACACCAGTGGGATCAAGTTCTGCAAATTTATCTTCTTATTATTTTTCTGGCGCTAATTTATCATTTCAATACCCTTCAGATTGGTTTGTAGATCTTGCGACTACTTCAAACGCGCCATATCTACATGTTCAAAACTTCCAACCTGCTGGAAAATTTCCAGCAAACCCTCAAAAACAATACGCTTTTTTAATAGAACGATTTGATCAGGTAGGAATAGCATCTTTAAGCGGCTTGCTGGATATTTTAGCAAGTAAAGCCTCTAACCCAGTAACGCTAGAGGGGGTAAATATGGGGACTCCAAGTGTACTTTCCGCAGACTCAAAAGTAATTAATGGATATCAGGCATATTCTAGAACCGTCTCATATTCTAATTTTCCTACAAGCCAGTATCTAGAAGTGTATGTACTTGACGGAAAGTCCATTGTAGTAAGACTTTTACCGGAATTAGATATAGCAAATGGGAGTACGTATTTTAATGACCTGCTAAAAACTGTTTATTTTAAGTAATCTATGAATCGTAATTTGATACAAGACATAAGCTCAGTAGAAAAGGCTGATGAGTACTTTGTAGGCGAAAAAGCTGTCCATTTAGCAGATTTAAAGCTGCATGGTTTTACTATTCCTAAAAGTTTTGTAATAACAAGACAAGCATGTAAGCTTTTTTTCAAAGAGAACAATCTTCAGCTAAAAATTAAACATCTTCTAGCAAGCGTAAATTTTAATGATCCCAATTCAGTTTCACAGGTGTCTCAAGCCATAAAGCAGATGATTGAATCGTGTCCAATTCCTTCTGAAATCTTTTCTCAATTTTTTAGTCTGTTTGAAAAGGAAAAAATTAAAAACGTAGTTATTTTACCTTCAGATACACAAATTCATCAAACAAACTCTCAGCCTTTTAAGCTGCAAGAAGCACAGGGTGAGTCCTCTGCGCTGCAAGTCATTAAATCCTTTTGGGCTTTATCATACTCTTCTTATGCACTTTCTCAGATGCATGAATCAGGAAAAGAAATCCAAGAAAGTGCGTTAGTTATGGAGGAGGTAATAAACCCAGAGAAAAGTGGGGTGTTATATACGTCTGTTAAAAATGATGAATATGAATATGTAAAAATACAGGCAGTTTTAGGAAACAACATCTCAGTAGACTTAGGGCTTGATGAATATTTAGTTAAAAAACCTTCAGCTTTATATTCTGAAGCTTACCCAAGCCCAGGTTGGGAAATTATTGAAAAAAATAAAAATCTTCAAATCTTTAAATACGCTGACATATCAGGTGTGCAAAAAAAAGAAATGAAAGGAAGTATTTTATCAGAGCAAAAGCTGACAGATGAGGAAATTCTTCAGCTTGCAAAAATAGGGCAAGATTTAGAAGATGTATTTTACTTTCCTCAAAAAGCCTCATGGGGAATTTTAAAAGGCAGCGTATATATTTTTTCATCCAGAAATTTTTCAGACCATGTAGTGCTTGAAGATGGTCGGTCAGGTGCAACAGTAATTGACGAGCCTATTCTTTCATCATCATCCTACTCCGAGGTATTATTTCAAGGAAAAGGTGTGGGGAAGGGAGTGGCTGTGGGAAGGGTGAAGATTATAAACAAAGATTCAGACTTAAGTAAGGTAGGCTCAGAATCCATACTGGTTGCAAAAGAAACTACAGGTATATATAAAGATGCGTTAAAAAAAGCAGCAGGAGTAATAACTCAAGAAAAAAGTCCTTCAAGTTATACATCAGTTCATAGGAAAGAATACGGGATTCCTGCAGTTATAAGCGCAGGAGAAGGGTTTTATCAGCTAAAAGATGGTATGTTAGTCACAGTAGATGGTAACACTGGGGAGGTTTGGAGCGGAAGTAAAAAACTTACAGCGCAAGCTCAACCCCAATCCACCGCTTCTAAAATTTTTGTAGACATAGACTCTCACAATCCAACAGTTCAAAAAAGTGAAGCAGATGGAGTTTTTTCTATAAGCGTAGATCACGTCATTAAAGCACTGGGAGTTCACCCTAAAAAACTTTTGTATGACTCTAGACTTTCAGAGCTGGAAACGTATTTAGAAAAATTTGTATTGCAAGTATGCAAAGAATGGTACCCAAAGCCGGTCTACTATAAATTTTCAGATTTAAACTCAGATGAATATAGGGCTCTGGACTTTGGAAAACAGTTTGAGGAGGAAGAAAAAAACCCAATTTTAGGACACAGGGGACTTTTAAGAGAACTTTCTGAGCCATATTTATTTGACATGGAAATTCGTGTCTTAAAAAGAATGAGAGAAAAACACCGCATCAGCAACATTCATGTGGTATTTCCTTTTGTACGCTCTAAAAAAGAGCTTTCTGAAGGATTAAAACACCTGGAAAGAAACGGTTTAAGAAAATCTTTTATATGCAGAAAAGCTATGTCAGTAAACACTGCAGAAAGTGCAATTTTTATTTCAGAGTTTATTACTACGGGAATTGATGAAATTTTTATAAATATAGAGGATTTGGTGTCTACCGCTGGAGGTTTGGATATGGAAAATCAAGACCAAATTCATGGAAGAATTCAGTCTTTAGGTATATTTTTAGAACTTATTAAAAAAGAGGCTTTCAAAGAAGGTGTTTTAGTAGGAGCATATAATATCCCTGACGTCCACCACGAAAGATTTGTTGAGGAGCTTTTAAAACAAGAAATTCACATTTTGTCGTTAAAAAAGCCTTTTCTTGAGGTGTCCCGCGCTCACATAAGAAGGCTTGAGCTGAATATTATAAAAGGGTTAGGGGTGAAATAGTATTACAAACTCACCTTTAGGAGGGTTTTTTGTAAAATGCGCTAGCAAATTAGACGCAGTGTCCTTTAAAAATTCCTCATGAATTTTAGTCATTTCTCTGGCTGCTACAATCTCTATGTCTCCAAACACCTCTAGAAATGCCTCTAGTGATTTCAGCAGTTTATGCGGGGATTCAAAAAAAAGAACTGTTGGTTTAATATTTTGCTCTGCTGAAAATGTGAGCGTATTTTTTATATTCAAAAAAAACTTTTTTTTGTGTTCAAAGGAATCAGGGCAAAACCCCATGAATAAGAATTTATCTGTAGGAAGTCCAGAAGCTGATAGTGCGGTGGTTATTGCATTTGCTCCTGGAATAGGAATTACTTGAATTCCTTTTCTGACACACTCACGTACTAACTTAAACCCCGGATCAGAGATAAGAGGTGTTCCAGAATCTGAAACCAGTGCAATATTTATGCCTGACTGAAGTTTTTCAATGACTTCATAAACTCTTTGGTCTTCATTTGCATCATTCATAGAAACCATCTCCTTTTTTATTTCAAAATGGTGAAGAAGATTTCCTGTAACTCTGGTGTCTTCGCAAACAATGAGGTCAGCTGACTTAAGTGTATCTAAGGCACGCTGTGTTACGTCTTGCAAGTTTCCAATTGGTGTTGATACAATAAACAAACTCATGTTAGAGTATTTAGCAGGACTTATTATACAACTTATTCACTCCACGGGTTACGTGGGAATATTTATCCTCATGGGGTTAGAATCTGCGCTTATTCCTATCCCTTCTGAAGTTACCATGCCATTTTCCGGGTATCTTGCTCAAATAGGAGTCTTAAATGTATGGATAGTGATACTGGTGGGAACTCTTGCGAATTTAGCAGGATCCTTGGTGGGATATTATGTAGGATATTTTCTTGAGGAGACTGTGCTACTTAACCTTATTAGAAAATATGGGAAATTTATTTTAATTGATGAGCATGAATATCACAGGGCTAATAAGTGGTTTGATAAATATGGTGACAAAATAATTTTTATTTCCCGTCTTCTTCCAGGAGTGAGAACCATAATTTCCTTGCCTGCCGGAATGTTTAAAATGGATATGAAGAAGTTTATTATCTATACAGCCTTAGGTTGTCTTATCTGGTCAGCTTTATTAACATATGTAGGAGTTGTATTAGGAGCAAATTGGAAAGCGCTGGATCCTATCTATAGAAAGTTTGAGATTGTAGTAGTAATTTTTCTAGTTTTAGCAGTCCTGTGGTATGTAAACCACAAATTAAAGCTAAGAAAGAAGTTTTTTAAGAAATAGCTAGTTGAATTTTCTAACCAGTCCCACAACTACTCCTTGAACACGCACTTGCTTGGGGTAAATTGGCTCCATAGTGCTGTTTGCGGGCTTTAAAACTACTTGATCGCCTTCCTTATAGAATCTTTTTAATGTAGCAAGGCTTTCATCAACAAGTGCCACTACTATGTCTCCATTATTAGCAAGATCTGATTTTTCTATAATAACGTAATCTCCGTCTAAAATTCCATCCTCAATCATAGAAGACCCTTTTACTTCTAAAACATAAGAGGTTTTAGTTCCAGACAGCATGCTTGCAGCAACACCAAATGTGGCCTCTGGGTCTGTGTAGGGTTCTAAAGGCCGTCCAGCAGCAATATAACCCATAAGGGGAAGTGCAACTGATGGACCCAGTGCTTTAGGAGTGGGGCCCAAAAGTTTTCCTAGAGATTCTTTTTTGAGGACTTTAAGGGTTCGCAGGTTTCCGTCAACCTTTTGGATATACCCTTTGTCAACCATTGTGCGAATTAACGCGTGCACAGTAGAAACGCTTCTTTTGCCGGTTGCCTGAGCCATTTCAGCAAGCGTTGGAGAATAGCCATTTTGTTCTTGGAAGTTAATTATGAAGTTTAAAAGTTCTCGTTCTTTTTTGTATAAAACTGCAGTCATAATGTTAGTAAATAGATATTAGAAAACTAGAAAATAGATGGGAAACAAATTAGAAATACAATAATATTTTATACGAAAATTACTGAAAGTTTACAAGAGATCAAACTAGTGAAAAGTGGGTCAAAATTCTAATTTAATTCGAATTATTTCTAGTTCCGTGATACAATGATTTTATGAGTTTTAAGCTAGTTTCGCAGTTTAAACCCACAGGTGATCAGCCAACAGCAATTGAAAAGCTTTCCAAAGGACTTGCCGAAAACAAAAAGAACCAAGTGCTGTTAGGAGTTACCGGCAGCGGGAAAACATTTACTATAGCAAATGTTATTAAAAACTATAACAAGCCTACGTTAATAATTTCTCATAATAAAACACTTGCTGCCCAAATTTATCAGGAAATGCGTGACTTTTTCCCAGAAGACGCGGTTTCTTATTTTGTATCCTACTATGATTTCTATCAGCCGGAAGCATACATTCCCACAACAGATACATACATTGCTAAAGAAACTGAGATTAACGAAGAAATAGATAAACTGCGTCTTGCTGCAACCACAAACATTCTCACACGCCCCAACACTATAGTAGTTGCGTCAGTTTCTAGTATTTATAATTTGGGATCTCCTAATGAGTATGGAAAGTACGTTTTAGAGATAGAAGCAGGGACTGAGTATGATAGAAAGCATTTATTAGAACGGTTCCTGGACTTAATGTACGAGCGAAATGACTATGACTTTAGAAGAGGAACCTTTAGAGTAAAGGGTGAAGTGGTAGAGCTTTCGCCTGCGTATGATGATGTAGTGTATAGAATTATTATAACTGACAACAAAATCACAAAACTAGAAGTGGTGGATCCTCTGACCGGAGAAAGTTTAGGGTTTAAAGAAAAACTAGTAGTGTATCCTGCAAAACATTACATAACAGACCCCACTTTTTATAAAGATGTTTTTGCGCAGATTAATAGAGATCTAGAGCTCAGGATTCAAGAATTAAAGTCCCAGGGAAAAGATTTAGAGGCTCATAGAATAAAACAAAGAACTGAGTATGACCTTAAGATGATTTCTCAGTTAGGCTATGTAAATGGAATAGAAAATTACTCTAGATATTTTGACGGACGTCAGCCTGGAGAGGCTCCCTACTCACTTTTAGAATATTTTGAGAAGGCAAATCCGGATTGGCTTCTTATTATAGATGAGTCTCACATGACTATTCCTCAGATACGCGGTATGTATAACGGAGATAGAGCCAGAAAACAGATGCTAGTAGATTATGGCTTTAGGCTTCCTTCTGCGTTTGATAACAGGCCGCTTACATTTGAAGAATTTAAATCTAAAATCCATAACACTATATATATGAGTGCAACGCCATCACCATGGGAGTTAGAGCAGTCAGGGGAAGAAAATATTGCAGAGCAGTTAATACGCCCTACAGGGATTGTGGATCCTGAAATAGTAGTTAAGAAGACTGATGGTCAAATTCCGGATTTACTATCTGAAATTAAAAAAACTATTGCTAAAAAAGAAAGAGTTCTGGTTACTACTTTAACCAAGCGTATGGCTGAAGAATTGTCATCTTACTTAGAGGAGGAAGAAATTCTCGTTACCTATTTACACTCAGATATAGACACGCTAGCGCGTCAAGATGTTCTGGATGACTTACGTGAAGGAAAATATGATGTGTTAGTGGGAATTAATTTATTAGGAGAAGGTCTTGATTTACCAGAGGTATCACTAGTTGCAATTTTAGACGCAGACAAAGAAGGATTTTTAAGATCTAGAAGTTCTTTAATTCAAATTATGGGAAGAGGTGCAAGGCGCGTTGACTCCCATGTTATTTTGTATGCTGACAAAGAAACAGACTCCATAAAGTCTGCTATAGAAGAAGTAGAGAGAAGGCGTGCTATTCAGCTGGAATATAATAAGAAGCACGGTATTACAGCAAAAACTGTAGAAAAGGCTATAAAAGAAAAACTCGTAAAGAAAGAGGAGACGTTAGATGACATAAAACCATTAATGGAGCGGGAAGTGCTGCTGCCAGACCAGAAAAAGAAAGTTTTAAAAAGATTACAAAAAGAAATGAAGGATGCTGCAAAAAACTTAGACTTTGAAACCGCTATGCTATTGCGAGATAAAATACGCTATATACAACAAAATTAATGCAGCGTATTTTGCAGTGCTCTCCCGCGTTGCGGGATGCGCTCCTAAAGATAAGGTATATTAAAATTAAATGAGAAAAACGGTTGTTTGTGTGTTTGCGCATCCGGACGATGAGTCTTTTGGTCCATCTGGAACTATTCACAAGTTAACTCAAGAGTATGATGTCTACCTTCTTTGTGCTACAAAAGGACAGGCAGGACAGGACTCGAATTCAGGTGCTGGTACAAGTCTTACTACAAGAAGGGCAGAAGAACTGCGTAAGTCTGCAAAACTTTTAGGTGTTAAAAAAGTACATTTCTTAGGGTTTAAAGACGGAGCACTTTCAAATAATCTCTATCATAAACTTGCAGATAAAATTAGAGCTTACATGGAAGAGCTTAGGCCAGAATTTGTGATTACCTATGAGCCGCAAGGTGTTTCAGGGCACATAGACCACATTACTATCTCTATGACCACAACATTTGTAGTTAAAAAATTATCCTTCATAAAAGAGGTTTGGTATTACTGTTTAGCTAAAGAACGCGCAAAAAAAAGAGAAAATTATTTTATTCACTTTCCAGAAGGGTATGCTAGGTCTCAAATTAATAAAATCGTGGATGTTTCTGACGTTTGGAATGTAAAAGAAAAAGCTATGATGCTTCACGAGTCACAGAGACATGACGCAGAGATGATTCTTAAAGACTACAAAACTCTTCCAAAAGAAGAGTGCTTCATTGTTAAAAAGCTGAATTGATCTTTGCCTACCCCTTGAATAATCTAGTCATTATATTCTATAATGGATAACTTTTGGGGAAATTTTTACGAATTTAGCCTCAGATTTCTTTATGATAGACAAGATTGCTGTAAAAGGAGCACGGGAACATAACCTCAAAAATATTGACTTAGAAATTCCAAAAAATAAGAACCTGGCTATCGCCAGAACCTTCCCTTTCGGGAAATATAAATATGGCAACCGATAAGATTATTATAAAAGGTGCTAGAGAGCACAATCTAAAGAATGTAGACTTGGAGATCCCGAAAGGTAAACTAGTCGTGTTTACTGGGCTTTCCGGTAGTGGAAAAAGCTCTCTTGCGTTTGACACTATTTATGCTGAAGGACAGCGCAGGTATGTAGAATCTTTATCAAGTTATGCGCGCCAGTTTTTAGGGATTATGAAAAAACCAGACGTAGACTTTATAGAAGGTTTGAGTCCTGCCATTTCAATTGACCAAAAATCTACTTCTCACAACCCCCGTTCTACAGTAGGAACAGTAACGGAAATATATGACTACATGCGGCTTTTATTTGCACGCGTAGGACACCCGCACTGTCCTAACTGCGGAACTGAAATTTCTAGAACTACAAAAGAAAAAATCATGGAAGATATTATATTGAAGTTTGTAGGCATGAAACCCACTCGTATTATGATTCTGGCGCCATTAGTGAAGGGGAGAAAAGGTGAGTACTCAGACCTTTTCAAGGATTTGAAAAAAAGAGGTCATCAGCGCGCAAGAATAGATGGGAAAATTTTTGACTTGGATGAGAATTATAGTCTTATAAAAACAAATAAGCACACTATTGAAGCAGTAGTTGACCGAATAACACTTGATAAAAATTTTGATAAGGGAAGACTTTCTGATTCCTTAGAGCAGGCACTGGTTTTAGGAAATAGGGAAGTTATTATCTCTGAAGTAAAAGATAAAGG
>CAZITH010000023.1:11154-12671 GCA_964542125.1 uncultured Gammaproteobacteria bacterium
CTTGCCTACTCTAATATAGGAGAACAGGACACATGGTTTGCAAGAACCATAAAAACTGCACTTTCCGACAACGACATTCCTCTCAATAAGGCAATTAAGACTTTTTCAGATGCTCAAAAAAGAATTTTATTGTTTGGAACGGGGGAAACTGTATATAGAGTAAAAGGGACTAACAGGTTTGGCGAGGAGACTACTATCTATGAAACGTATCCTGGTGTTGTAAATTATCTTCTTTCAAAATACAACGAATCAGAGTCTGAGATTATAAAGCGGGAAATAGAAAAGTATATGACTCCAAAAACTTGTGAAGAGTGCCATGGCGCGCGTCTTAAAAAAGAAGCCCTTTCAGTAACTATAGACAAAAAATCTATAGTACAAGTTTCAGATTTAAGTATAGAAGAGTCCCATGAATTTTTAACAAATCTGGATAAAATTTTTACGGAAAGGGAGAAACAAATTGCAAAAATAATATTAAAAGAGATTGTTTCCAGGTTAGAGTTTTTACTTAATGTAGGGCTTTCTTATCTTACTATTTCTAGATCTGCTAATTCCTTAGCAGGAGGAGAAGCGCAGAGAATTAGGCTTGCATCCCAAATAGGAAGCGGTTTATCAGGTGTTTTGTATGTTTTGGATGAGCCATCTATAGGGCTTCACCCCAGAGATAACACAAAGCTTATTACTACACTTAAAAACTTAAGAGAACTAGGAAATACTGTAGTGGTAGTAGAGCATGACAAGGAGATGATGGAAGAGTCTGACTATATTTTTGACATAGGGCCGGGGGCAGGGGAACACGGTGGACATGTAACTGCCAAAGGAACTCCTCAGGAAATTTCTGAAAATGAAAATTCATTAACCGGGAAATATCTTTCAGGAAAGAAAAAAATAAAATATAAAAAAGAGAAAGATTCAGAAGTTTCTGGGAAAATAGAAATAAAAAATGTGTCTTTTCATAACCTTAAAAATATTTCAGTAGATTTTCCTTTAGGAAAATTAGTCTGCGTGACAGGTGTTTCTGGGTCTGGTAAATCAACCTTAATAAATGATGTTCTATATCACGCGCTTGCTGTAAAGAAAAACCCATTTCACAAAGAAAAACCAGGAGACTTTGAAGATTTAATTGGGGATGATTTGATAAAACGTGTATTTATGATAGACCAATCTCCAATAGGGCGCACTCCCAGATCAAATCCCGCAACGTACACTGGCGCTTTTACTCACATACGGGATATATTCGTGAATAGCAAGGAGGCTAGAATAAGAGGATACACGCCAGGACGGTTTTCATTTAATGTAAAGGGCGGAAGGTGCGAAACCTGCGAAGGAGAAGGGCAGTTAAAGATAGAGATGCAGTTTTTGCCAGACGTTTTTATACCATGTGAGTCATGTAATGGAAAACGCTATACCTCAGAAACCTTAGAAATAGAATTTGAAGGGAAAAACATTGCAGACGTTTTGGACATGAGCGTAGAAGAAGCGCTGAGCTTTTTCTCATTCCATGAAGGATTATCTACAAA
>CAZITH010000024.1:0-12501 GCA_964542125.1 uncultured Gammaproteobacteria bacterium
ACCCTGGCGTACTCTTCTATGCGCGGGTTTTCCTTTGATTTTAATAGAAGAATAGAGCGGGGGAGTTTGCATAATCTCACCTTGAAAGTTTGAAAGAATATCCTCGATTTCCACACGTTTGGGAACGATGCTCTTATTAAATTCTGTAATTGGGCCTTGTGAATCATCAGTTTCAGAGACATAGCCAAGTTTTAGTGTTGCAATGTATTCTTTATCCCCCTTCACATATTTGTCTAGGAGTTTTGTATTTTCCCGTCCTACAGCTATTACTAAAACCCCTTCCGCTAATGGGTCCAGGGTTCCGCCATGCCCTACACGTTTTACCTGAGTTTTCTTTCTAATTATATTCACCACATCATGACTTGTCATGTTCCGTGGTTTGTTTACTGCAAAGATATCCATGCAGAGAATTATATCAGAGAGTTTATTTTCCCCAAGCAAAGCAGGAAAAAAGGAAGGTTGCAAAGCAAATCAGAGTGGTTTTTACATGCTGCAAAAATGTTAACTTCTTCCAGAATGTTTTGAGTTGAGTAGGAAAAATATTGCAGGGATTATAGCAGCAGCCGCAAATGAAGCGTTTATTATAAAAGCATTTGTTATGCCAAAATGGTCTGAGATAAATCCCAGAAGCATAGTTGCAAGAGCTGCAACTATATTAGAAGCAAAAGAGTAAAAAGACATAGATTTTTCAAAATTTCCATGATGCTCTACCGTATCTGTTACCATGGTCTGTGTTACAGGAACAGTTCCTTTGGTAAGAGTCCCCAAAATAATTGAGATAATAATAACGGGTAAAATGCCTTGAGAAAAAGTAAGAAGGAGGATACAGGCTACCGTGCAAGCTTCTGCAAAAATAAAGACCTTTGCATGTCCGTATTTGTCAGTTAGTTTCCCAAGTGTAGTTTTCCCAAAAAGATTTCCAATAAGATACGCACCCACAAGCGTTCCTAAAATAGATGGAGAAATATTTTTATGAAGAAGCAAAAAAGGAAGAAATATAAAAAGAGGGTATGAGGATGCGTAATCTAAAATTCCTGTAAGAGAAGCAAGTAAAAATCTGGTATTTTTCAAAAGTGTTTTTATGGGTAAGTGCGTAGGCTTCTCAAGCTTTATGTGAGCATTTTTACTTTTAATTACAAAGAAAAGTGCAAAAATAAAAAATAATGCTGCCATTCCATACAAAACTGAAGTATTCTTCCATCCGTAAGATGCAGCAAGGAAAGTAACTAATGCAGATATTGCGACCTTTCCAGTGTCGCCAAGCGCAGTAAATTTTCCCATATCACTTCCTCTAGTTTTAGGATCAGTGAGGCGGGCAACTACTGCAAATGCAATTGGATGAAATGAGCCAAAAGCAGCTCCAGCTAAGACGAAGAACGGTAAAACTGTTAAGAAAGAAAAAGAAGCTGGCAGGAGAAGATAGGATAAAGCGTACAGTAATGCAGCGCAGAATAGGATTCTAACGCCTCCAAATCTTATAGCAAGAGGAGCAGAGGGGAGGGATACTATGATTGCAAGAATTCCTGGAATTGCTCCTAAAATTCCGGCTTCGGAAAGATTTATATGGAAATCACGAGCAATAAATGGCAGCAGAAGAATAAAGCTTGCATAGTAGCCGTCATTTAAAACGTGCAGAAGACTTAGGTAAAAGATTCCTGGTTTTATGGGTATTATTGTACTGTATTTTTTGAAATACGTGAAATATTGTGAAAATACTAATTGACAATTTTGATCTATTTGGTAATACTAAATACTACGGCAGGATAAGTTATGAAGAAAAAAAGAACTAAAAGTAGACCTGCCAAAAAAACCTCAAAATCTAGAAAGTCAGTAAAATATAACTCAGGATTTCTTCCATACTTAGTTTCAGGGCTTGTAACTCTTCTCATTCTTTTCTTGTTTATAAATTACTACAATGCCACCAGAAACCCTAACGTATTAGGAATTTCATCTGTCCTTGCAAAAAATGATGAAGCTTTGGGTGAAGACCATCGTGATCCTTCAAATGAAATACCTATGGAAAGAGATGGGAATTCTGGACAGTCCGGTCAGTTTAATCCTGAGAGGAATATGAAACAGCAGGAGGAAGCAGGACATATGATGACAGCAGATGCTTCAGGCAGAAAACCACCGCCTCAAAAAGAACCTCCTCATATGAATCTTTCAGGAACACCAGTTCCCCCGCATGGCAGAGGTCAAGATATGGAAAACCATGAAGGAAAAGGGGAAAATGAAGACGCTGAATTTCACTCTGCCACTAATTCTTCCGGGTTTATATTCAGACATAAAGGTGTAGAAGCTGAAACAGAAAACGAGCTAGAGCATGATCCCGAGGCAACATCATCAAACCAACTTTTATTAACTACTCCAAGTGGTAAACACCATATTTTAGTGCTTCCGGATCAGGCAATTCAGAACGTGTTAGCGCACAATAAATTAACGCAGATTTTGGGTGATGACGCATCATCTAGCGCTGATCTTACAAAAATAAAGCTGACAGTTAAAAATGACAAACCGGTTTATGAGATTAAGGGAATTAAAAAGGAAAAATTCTTTGGTCTTATCCCTGTTGATATACATAAAACCACGGATGTTTCTGCAGAAGATGGAGAGGTAGTTAATTCATCAGAATCATTTGGATCAGGTCTCTTAGACCTATTGTCCTTCTAGAGATTTTTGTCGGGGATGGCAGATTTGAACTGCCGACCTCGTCGTCCCGAACGACGCGCGCTACCGCTGCGCTAATCCCCGAATTACCAAATTATAACTCAATCTATGTTAAAATAAGCTAGCTTGTTTCCTTGTGGAGATAAAGCAGATAGTTTGCCTTCTTTGCGGAGGCAAACCAAGTCTGACCCTGTAGCTTAATGGATAGGATAATAGCTTTGCGACCCTGTAGCTTAATGGATTGAGCAGTCCCGTCCTAAGGGAAAGATTGCGAGTTCAACTCTCGCCAGGGTCGCAAAGCTCTAGGATCAACCCGTCCTGCTTTTTTGCATTCATGCAAAAAAGAGATTAGGGAAAGATTGGAGGTTCAAGTCCTCTCGGGGTCGCAACTCATTGACAGAAGGTTATTCTTGCAATATCATATGAAACGTATAGTCTAATTATTTAAATGAAAAAAGCTGCAATCATTGCTATTCTAAGCATTTTATTCCTCGCATTTACTATTATTAGTATTGTTGCAAGCAAGCAAAAAGCAAGCGTACCTGTTAAACTTTCAAATTCAGGATGGGTTACCGGAAATCCACGGTCTAAGGTTACTCTTACAGAGTTTGGTGATTTTCAGTGTCCTGCATGTAAATTATTTGAGCCTATCATGCGCCAAATGCGTACGTCATACGGTTCTAAAGTAAAAATTGTTTTCAAACATTTTCCTCTCAAGTCTGTGCATCCGAACGCTATGGCTGCAGCAAAAGCAGCAGAAGCAGCGGGAAACCAGGGAAAATTCTGGGAATACCATGACCTTCTTTATGACAACCAAGAGTTGTGGGCAGGACAGACTGACCCAACTGATAAATTTTTAGAATATGCCCAACAACTGAAGCTTGATACAGAGCTATTTAAGAAGGACCTGCAGGATAAAAAATTTGACGACAAAATAAACGCTCAAGAAGATGAAGGTATTACCGTAGGAGTTTCCGGAACACCAACAATATATGTAGGCGGAAAGTTTTTAGGTGTTCCTTCTGGATATGATGATCTGAAAAAGGAAGTTGACGCTGCACTCTCAAAGTAACAATTCAGATCATCTTTATGCAAAACCAATTCACGTTTTTAATCCCATACCTAGGATTTGGCACGCTTGTTTTAAATATTGCAACAGTCTTAGGATTCCTGCTGTATTTCATAACAAAGAAATTATCTAAGAAATCGTTTTTTTCAAAAACAGGAAATTTTCTTTCCGAGAATTCTATTGCAATAACGCTTCTTATCTCAACCGCAGCAACACTCTCAAGCCTTTTTTTATCTGAAGTTGTTCTCTTTATCCCCTGCAAGCTTTGCTGGTACCAGAGAATTGTGATGTATCCGCAAGTAGTTATATTAGGAATTGCCTTTTTTAAAAATGACGCAAAAGTAAAGCTGTATTCATTAGTACTTTCTCTAATAGGGTTTCTTATTGCCATCTACCATATAGCGCTTCAATTTTATCCAGGTATATTCCCGTGCTCTGATGAAGTTGCAAACTGCGCCCTTAAACAATTTGAGTATTATGGGTACATTACAATTCCTGTCATGTCAGCAAGTGCGTTCTTAGCAATGATTTTGGTAATCCTTTTTGGTTTGAGAAAAACCACCCGCTAAATTTCTTCTTTTAAAATTCGGTATAATATTCCTATGGAACGCAGGAAAATCATCAAATATCTCATTTTTAGAACGCTGGGGAATTTTCTCATTCTTTTTATGATTTTTGGGTTTTTTGCAACCTTTGGTCCAGCAATTTTTTATGAGGTTAGATTTAGAATAGAACAGGCAAAGGGGGTAAAGTATGAGCTGCCGGATACAGAGCCTTCTGGATTTGGAAAGCTGCTGCAGGAACGCGCTCAGAAAAATAATTCGTCACTTGATAAAAGTTTATTTGGGTCAGTATTGTCAGACAAAAAAGTTCAAATTTTAACTCCAGTTTCAACTGATTTTTCAGTAGTAATCCCTAAGATAGGAGCAAATGAAAAGGTTACCGCTAATGTAGATCCTGCAAATGGGGATGAATACTTAGAGGTGTTGAGGCATTCTGTAGCACACGCAAAAGGAACGGCACTGCCGGGTTTATCTGGAACTACGTATTTATTTGCACATTCTGCTGATAACTTTTGGGATGTAGGGCGGTATAACGCAGTGTTTTATCTTCTCAAAGATTTAGAGATTAATGATGATGTGGTGATATTTTTTGAAGACAGACGTTTTAACTATAAAGTTTATGATAAAAAAATTGTTGACCCATCAGAAGTTCATTATATGTCTGCAAATATAGGAGGAGGAGAAAAATTAATTCTTCAGACTTGCTGGCCGCCAGGAACTGCCTGGAAACGACTGTTAATTTTTGCGAAGCCGAAGAATGCGTGAGCATTCAAGGCGAGCAAAAAGAACTGGTGACCTTTTTGCAAAGCCAAAAAATGCGTAAGCATTCAAGGTAAGCAAAAAGCATGGAATGACCTTTTTGGGAAGCCGAAAAAATTCTTAAGAACCACTCGCTGCGCTCGGAACCTTGCGACTTCGTCTTAAGAACCACTCGCTGCGCTCGGAACCTTGCGGTTCTCGTCCCTCGTTTTTCTCGGGACTGCGATCCTCATACATTGACGAGAAAAAGAATGAAGTGTTTTTCTTTAAAAGGCTGATTGGTTTCTTGTAAAAATAGAGGCAACTCCATCATCATAAATTCTTGTCCATTTCCCCTCAGATACTAATTCCAGCATTTTTTTATAAACTGGTTTTTCATCCCACACGTATGCAGAATTGTAGGAAGTACGATCCATGCTTATTTCTGCCTGTTCCACGGGATAATATTCGTCAAACGCGCTGTAACCCTTCTCATCTTTCCAGAGATGCATGCGTCCGTCTATGGAAGGTTTTATTTTAGGGTAATTCCAAATTAAATATCCTCCCCAGTTATAATTAGTCCACAGAGGCGGAGAAGTAGGGTGTTTCACAAGAAAATCTGCAGATTTAGGGCTGCAGGAAATATAGTCCTTGCAAAGCGCACTCCAGCTTGCATTCCGTAAAGTTTTGAGAGGATTATTGGTAAAAAGTGTCACACCTATTGCAAACATAATGATAATAGCTACAATAGTTTTTGAAATCTTATTTTCTTTTTTCTGAAGGTCAAAATACGCAGTTAATACTCCTGGTGTTACGTAATAAAATGGCCAGGCAAAACGTTTTACCGTGAGACACAAAACAAAAAGAGAGAAGACTGTTAAAATTATAGAAATTTTTTTGTGCAAAACATCCTGAAAGAAGAAAATACACGAAGCAAATGCCAGGAGACAAAACACAAGGATAGCATTTCTCCAGTCTGCAGAAAGGTCAGCAAACGGTACATATTCTGCAATATATTTGAGATCTGCGTTTCCTACATGTGTAAAGGCTTCTTTGTAAATGGAAATTCCAAACGGGTCAAAAAGTGTTGCGAATAAAGAAGCAAGGATAATAAAGCTCCAAGGTTTTACCGTATGAAAGATATTGCGTATGGATACTTGTAAGTTATGATTACTCCATAAAGCCTCTATGATGTTTCCCACAGCGTATAAAGCAAGCACTCCAAATCCTAACAAGAATTCTCCGTGTGTGTTTATCCAGAGAAGAAATAAAAAGGGGATAAGAAAAAATCGTTTCATTTTTGTTTTAAAAACGTATTGATCTTTTGACTCTAAAAGATACAAGAGAATTGACATAAGAAGAAGAGAAATCTGTTGACCCCTAAAAGATACACTGTTTATAGGGTTAAGTAGCAAAACTAAGATGGGAAATAAAATTGCCTGTGCAAGAAGTTTTAACTTAAAAGTCTTTGAAATAAAGTAAAACGTGAGCGTTACGATTCCAGCACTTGCAAGAGAAAGTCCTATAAATGATCCTAATTTAAACAGTGAATATGCTAAAAGGTCTGTTATCCAGGATGAATTAGGCCAGTAGTATCCGGGCATCATTGTAGAATAAATATTGGAATAAAGAGGAGTGAAGTGTTTAAAGAAATATTCCCCGTATTTTAAATGCCAGCCTAAATCACCATCCGTGGGTTGAAAAATATTTGCAAGAAAAACAAATAAATAAGGCAGTGTATGAAGAATAATAGTTCCTATTTTCCGCATTTAAATTGGCTGTTGGAGTATATCATAAAAGGCTGATAATTTGGCGTTTTTTTAAACTCTGTAAGAGTTTTATGCGCAGGTGAATATGTTTAGATATCTCCTATATAGTTTTTCGTATTTTGATAATCTTGACGGTAAAATTTTCACGTAGTTAAATGAACCTCATTAAGCAAGTGAAATATTAAGACTTAATCTTTTATTACCTTTCTTTCATGATATTTTAAATAACATTTTTAAAAATTAATAAATGATCTGCCCAAACTGCCACAAAAATAATTGTTATAGCCGGACCTTAAGGGAATAAGGTTCGGTTTTTTTGTGCCTGTTAAGAGCAGGCGAAGTGGAATTTTGTATCTGCGTGGGCCAAAGCCCATTAAAAATTTTGCGAGGATTAAGTCACTCTTTGCCCCGCGGGAAAAAGAGCCAAATACTTTTTTCTCCTAGATTTTAAAAGACCAAAAAGTCTTTGGAAGGAGGTGAATCATTTTATGACTATTAAGCAAAAAATCGGATCTGCAGCTGCAACAGCAGCATTCATGGGTGCTTTGTTTGCTCCAATCGCACACGGTGCAACAGTAACTATTACTGGAAATGGAGGAGGATCAATAAACCAAGTAACATCTTCAACTAAGAATGTTATGAAAGTAAAACAAAAAAGCGTGACCGTAGCAAATACTATGGTTGAATCTGCTGCCACAACTGGCGGAAACAATGCAAACGGAAACGTAGGAGGCACAACTTCCATAATGAGTGGAATTGCTACTTCAACCGTTACCGTTGGAGTTGCTGGAGGAGGTAATACTGGTACAGTTCCTTCCTGTGGATGTAATGTTCCTGACATGACAGTAGATATTACTGGAAATGGAGGAGGATCAATAAACCAAGTAACATCTTCCAATACTAATGTTACAAAAGTTTCACAGAAAAATGTAACCATGGTAAGTACAATGGTAGGTTCTTCTGCTGATACTGGCGGAAACAATGCAAACGGAAACGTAGGTGGCACAACCACAGTTACAAGTGGAATTGCTACATCAACAGTTTCTGTTGGAGTGCAGGGAGGATCTAATTCTCTCTAATAGTGCATTTCTGTAAAAGAAAGCGGACCTCTAGGGGCATTGACCCTGCGGAGGCCGTTTTCTTTTGCAAATGTACGTAAACTTTAAGTATAATTTTAATATGAGTAAATTTGTGCATTTAATGGTGAGAAACCCTAAAGATGACGAAACGCCTATTCAGGCAGCTACACAAATATTTGCGGGGATACTTCCTCACTCACATATTCCGCTTTGGAAGCGTACATATATTCATCCCGCCACTTTTGCTTTTGAAATTTTTCTCATAAATCAGGCAGTATCTTTATATGTTACGGCTCCAGAAAACAAGGAAACGGTTGTCTCAAGTCTTATTTCCTCATCTTTTCCTAAGTCTAATATCACAAAGACTACTGACCCAATGACAGAAGTTTTAAAAGCAAAGCATATTTCCTATGCACAGGTTGTACTAGATTCTTATTCCTACCTTCCTATTAAAACATACGCGGATTTTGAGGACGTAGATCCATTATCTGGTCTTTTAGGGTTTTTGGGAAAACAGGATGAAAACACTCAAATGGCAGTTCAGATTTTAGTAACCCCCGCACTTTCAGACTGGCAGCATAAAGCAGTAGAAATGGCAGGGCATATGGTGGTGGATAATCCTGGATCTACAACTGACCCAAATGATAAAGCGCGTTACGCCCAAAATCCTCAAAGGCTTCTCATGATGCAGAAGGCGTCATTTGTGGGCGGAAAAGCAGTGGTGAGACTTATTGTGGGGTCTAATACAAAAGAGAAAGCAAAACATGAGTTGCATAATCTAGCAGGAATTTTTGGAACATTTTCTCAGGGAGAAGGAAATCAGTTTGTGTTAAAAAAAACCAGGATTAGAAAAAAACTTTTGTTAGAGAGAATAAAAACTAGATCTACTGGACTTTTTGAGAAAAGAAATCAAGTCTTAAACGCTCAAGAGCTTGCAACTTTATGGCATCCTCCGGGACTACTACTAGCTGGAATTAAAAATGTTTCATGGGGAAAAACTTTATCAGGAGAGCCGCCCGAAAATCTTCCAGTAATAACAAATATGCAGGAAGAAGATAAACAGCAGGTTAATTTCTTTGCAAAAACAGAATATAAAAATAAGGAAACCATCTTTGGAATAAAAGATGCTGACAGAAGAAAGCATATTTACGCAATTGGAAAAACCGGTAGCGGAAAATCTACACTAATTGCAAATATGGCAATAGATGACATAAGAAAAGGCCGCGGGATTGGGATTATAGATCCACACGGTGACCTTTCGGAAATAATTTTAGATTATATTCCAAAAAGACGCATGAATGACGTGGTGTATCTGGAACCGTTTGACCATGAGAGGCCTTTTAACCTAAACGTCTTAGAGGTTCATAACAAGCAGCATAAGGATCTTATTTCTTCAGGAATTGTTTCAATTTTCCATAAAATTTATGGAGAATCTTGGGGGCCTAGACTAGAATATATTTTAAGAAACGTTATCTTAACGCTTTTAGATACAGAGCAGGGAACACTGTTAGACGCTTTACGGATCTTGTCTGACGACTCCTATAGAGCAAAAGTTGTTTTAAAAATTACTGACCCAGTGTTAAAAAATTTCTGGGAGCAGGAGTTTGAAAAAATGTCAGATAAATTGAGAACAGAAGCAGTTATGCCGATTCAAAATAAGATAGGACAATTTGTATCTTCAAAGATGATAAGAAATATCATAGGAAATCCCAACTCAAGCATTAACCTTCAGGAGATTATGGATGAAGGGAAAATTCTTATTCTTAACTTGTCCCAAGGTAAATTAGGAGAAGATAATGCTGCACTGTTGGGTGCTATGATTATTACGCAAATTCAGCTTGCTGCTATGAATAGGGCTTTTATGAAGGAAGAAGAGAGAAAAGATTTTTTCCTGTATGTAGATGAGTTTCAAAATTTTGCAACTTCATCATTTGTAAAAATATTATCTGAGGCAAGAAAATACAGGCTCTCATTAATGCTTGCAAACCAGTACTCAGACCAGTTGGAAGAAGGAATTCAGCGCGCTATTTTTGGAAATGCTGGTACTATTATTTCATTTGTAGTTGGAGCGCATGATGCGTATACATTAACGAAAGAATATGCAGAAATTTATTCAGAAAATGACTTAGTTTCTTTAGGGAAATTTGAAATAGTCACAAAACTTTCTATAGATGGAATGACTTCAGGGCCATTTCCTGCTATAACCCTTCCTTTACCTACGCTTAAAAATGATAACAGGCAGGACATTATCCGCATAAGTAAAGAGCGCTACGGAAGAAAACCTGTGTAGTCTGCGCATAACTTGAAGTTACAATTCCAAAAAATTTGAGTATAATAGGGGCAGTATGAAAGCTTCCTTTTTTCTAGCATTAACCTTTTTCTTTGTATCACTTTTTCTTTTTATTTTTTCAGATTTTTTATCTTCTCCATTTGACAGCATCACAAGACTTTTTTCATATCCCCGCGCAGGTTTATATTCATTTGCTCATGCCCAGGGAAGAGATTCGGAGACAGATAAACTTATTTCTGAAAATAAAAAACTCAGAGAACAGCTTTCACAAATGCATTTTTTAAAAACAGATAATGACGCGCTACGGTCTCAATTTCAGGACACAACAGTTTCTTCTGAAAAATTACTGCCTGCAAAAATCATTGGATTTAAAGGAAGTATTCTAAACCCTTCAGGATTTATTTTGGATCAGGGAGAAAAAAGCAGTATTAAAAAAGGAATGGCTGTAGTGCTGGGGCATGATTTGGTAGGAAAAATTGGAAAAGTAACATCATATTATTCAGAGGTAGATCTTCCTAAAAATAAAAACTTTTCAACCCTTGCAGTTTCCACAGATAATAATGCTCCGGGAATTTTAGTAGGGCAGGAAGATTTTATGCTTTTTGGAGACGTAGTTATAACTGATACTATTTCTAAAAATGAAACGGTTATCACAAAAGGGGATGTAAATAGTTCCGGTGTAGGAATTCCTCCAGGTCTTATTATAGGGAAAATTAAAACTATTAATAAATCAGAAACAAAACCATTTCAGTCAGCCGTTGTTGAGAGTTTATTAGACTTCAAAAAACTTACCACGGTTTTTGTTATAACTAAATAATTTCTATGAAAGCGGTTTTACTATCTATACCTATCTTTTTAGCTCTCTTATTTTTTGAGTCAACTATTATATCTTTCCCGTTAGTTTTTTTATTTTCAGTAATTCTTTTTTTAACAAAAAAAAACGTAGGGGTCTTTCTATTAATACTTATATTTACGTTGCTTTTAGACTCATTAAGAATTTCTCCGTTAGGTCTTACTTCACTTTTTCTATTTAGTTTATTTTGTATTATTATGTTTTTTGAAAAAATATTTGCAGCGGAAGGTTTATGGCTGGGGGTTATACTTTCAGTTATTGTTCTAGAAATATATAGGCATACGGTTTCATATCCTTTTTCTCCGGTGCTTTTTTTAGTTGTTTTAGTGGGTGCCTCGTTTTTTGTATATGCTGATTTTAAAAAACAAAGTGAGTCAAAAATATTATGAGAAGAAGAAAGACAAAAATAGGAATTGCATTTTCAGACTTTGTAGAAGAGCAGACATTTTCATTTTCTAAAAGAGGCAGTAATTACAGCTCAGGCTCATCTAATCTTTTTTTAGTGATTCCACTTTTTGTTCTTCTTGCTGCTTTTGCAATTTTACTTATCAGACTTTTTTATGTGGGAGTGGTTCAAGGAGCGTATTACAAAACACTTTCAGAGCAGAATAGAACTCGTGCTGTGATAGTTGCCGCTCCCCGCGGAGTAATTTTTGATAGAAACAATAAACCTTTAGTAAGAAATGCACCGGTTTTTGAGAAGGTTGAGAATGGAAAAGCCACCATTATCTCAAAAGATGAAGCACTAAAAACATTAAATGAAGGGAAAAATGTAACCGCAACTATAGCAAGAGACTATTTATATAAATCTATTTTTGCGCACGTTTTAGGATACACTGGACAAATTTCAGATGATGAAATAAATAAGCCGGATTATAAAGGGTATGTTATTTCTGACTTTGTAGGAAAAATGGGAATAGAAAAAGAATATGAAAAATTTTTACATGGGAAAAATGGAATCCAGCTATATGAAGTAAATGCGGCAGGAAAAAATATCAGATTTTTGGGAAAGTTAGATGAGGTGCCAGGAGTTAATTTACAAACTACATTAGATGTAGACACTCAAAAAGCTGCGGCAAAAGCATTAGAAAAAGTTTCTAAAGGCGCGGTTGTAGTTTCAGACCCAAGAGATGGGGGAATTTTAGCGCTCTATTCAAAACCTACCTTTGATGCAAATCTCTTTACCCATCCTAAAGATTATGATGCAGAGGGAGACTATACAAATGTAGAAAGTATACTCACAGATTCAGATAACCAGCCACTTTTAGATAGAACCATAGGCGGTGCATATCCGCCAGGCTCTACGTTTAAGTTAGTAACTGCTGCGGCTGCACTTTCTACTGGTGCAATTAATAAAGATACAGAATATGAAGATACGGGAGTTTTAAAAGTGGGGGAGTTTTCATTTGGTAACTGGTACTTTCTGCAGTACGGTGGAAAAGAAGGAAATGTAGATGTGGTAAAAGCAATAAA
>CAZITH010000025.1:0-12449 GCA_964542125.1 uncultured Gammaproteobacteria bacterium
TGAAGAAGTTTTAAAAATGTGGTCAGGTTTAGGGTATAACAGACGCGCGCTCTACCTAAAACAAGCAGCTGAAAAACTTTTTCAAAATGGAGATTTTCATCCTTTAAATCTCAAAACATTAAAAGGAATCGGAGAAAATACAGCTGGTGCTATTTATGTTTTTTCTTTTAATAAACCGTATGTGTTTATAGAAACAAATATTAGACGCGTTTTCATCCATGAATTTTTCAAAGATCAAGAAAAAGTCTCAGATAAAGAAATCTTAAAATTAATTGAACAAACACTTCCAAATGAAAAATCCCTGCAGTCGCGTGAGTGGTTTTATGCCCTCATGGATTATGGTTCACACCTTTCAAAAATCGAGGTAAACCCTAACCACAGGAGCAAGCACTACACAAAACAATCTAAATTTGAAGGAAGCCTCAGACAAACCAGAGGGAAAATCTTAAAAATTTTAATAAATAAAAAACACGTCTCTATTTATGATCTTAACCAAACAATAGAATCCCCGCATTTTAAAAAAGCCTTAGAACAATTAAAAAATGAAGGATTTATAGTGCAGAAAAAAGAAACTATTTTAATAAAATCCTAATTCTTACTTGACTTAAATAGAGAAACTTGCGTACAGTAAGTAGGTAATGCAAAAAGGCAGGATTTTGCTATTGTTTTTATTTGTTTCAACTGCTCTCATCCTCTGCATTTTTTTAGCAACTGCCACTTATGTATTTTCTGAAAAAAATAATTTCCGGGTACAAAGCAGTTTAGTAAGTCCTGTTTCAGAAACTCCTTCCAAAACACCTCCCCCCACTTTCACACCTACTCCTACCCCTACCCTCACGCCCACACCAACTCTTACTCCTACCCCTACCATACAAATCAAGCCTACCATTACAAAAACCCCACCTGTAATAAGCTCTGGAGGTCTATCAGACTTACTCTCCCAGGTAAATCAATACAGAAAAGATAATGGACTTTCTCCAGTTACACCTAATGGGGATACGTGTTCATTTGCGAAACTGCGCGCACAGGAAGTTTCATCTGATTTTTCCCATTCCGGCTTTACAAATAGAGTAAATAACCACACGCTTCCTTACTCCTATCATGAGGTTACAGAAAATATTGCCATGAATTCTAACCAAAATGACGTAGTTTCTGAGTGGATTAAATCTCCTGGACACGCTGAGAATATGAGGAAAAATACTCCGTATGTTTGTATAGAGAAATATGGAGAGTATTATGTGTATGAAGGATTAAGACCCTAACTTTTTTAAGTACTAAACCCGAGGGATAAAACCGCTCCGTGCGTCATAGGTACATCTCTACCTTGGGATATCTTTCTTTCACCCTCAGAGACATGCTCCTGAGAAACTGAACTTGAATAATCCGGTGTAACAACTCGAGCTTCTCCCTCATTGTTCTTGCTAATTCGCGGCGTAACGCTTGCAATTCTTACCTCTCCCGCGCGACCCCATACTTCAGTTCTTACAGAAACATACGGGTTAAAACGCCTCGACTCACGAATTTTTGGTTTTCTTGCTGCAGCCTCGTCTTTAAGAGTTTGTTGTGCTTCTCTTACTTCTTCAGGTGTTGGCGCAATACCGCCGCGATTTGTTAAAGGTCCATGATTTCCACCAGGACGCCCAATTTCTATTCCTTTTCTAAAAATTGATCCGCGGCCGATTTTTCCTTCCATGTTGTACATGGTACCGGATAGATACATGTACCGCTTGACACAATGACACTATTTTCAAAACATTTTAAAAACAAAATCCTGACAGTTTTCAGGTTTGCGAAAAGTTTTCACAAGAAGTACAATACCTTCATGCGTAAGCATATTATTGAAGAGGAATACCCCATCTCCTTTAGAAGTACTGAGGCTGAAAAATTAGGAAATCTCCTCAAAAACAGAAGGTCAGTTGTTTTAGTAGGCATGAAGCGCGTTGGAATCAGTAATTTTCTAAGGTTTTTTCTGTACCATGAAAAAATTTGTCCTACCTATCTTAACTCTGAAAAGCACATTTTTATTCGAAGCGAAGCTGAGAAAAAGATATTTGAAAACAAACCAAATCATATCTTTATACCAGTAGACCTAAATGATTTAGTAGAAAGGGATATTTTCCCCTTCTGGATTTTAACTCTAAAAAGAATCTCAGATTATATTGAGGAAAATATTCCAAATGATACTATTAAAAAACGTGTTTCTCAATTATTTTTAGACGGAATTCAATCCCAGGATTTATTTTTAACAATAGATGGAATTAGAAAAAGCCTGGTTCTACTTTCAGAAAGCGGATACAGCCCTACAATATTTTTTATTAGATTTGACAGAATTGTTGAATATGCAACTCCAATTTTCTTTGGGAACTTTCAGGGACTAATTGACGCTACAAATAATAAGCTTTCATTTGTGTTTACAAGCGTAAGGCCTCTTGACACTTTATCATCTGAAGTTTTTACAAAACATGCTTTATCTGTATTTGCAGATACTCTCTATGTGAAACCAGCTAAATCTCAGGACGTTAACACTATTCTTCAATTTGCAGAAAAACAGTATCAGCTTTCTTTAGATGATAATCTGAAGAAAAAACTTTTATCTTTGGTGGATGGATATAATCAGTATTTGCAGTTTGCACTCATTTCTCTTCATGAAGAACAAAAAAAACTTTCAGAAAAAAATCTTTTAGAAATATTACTTTCAGATGAACGTATTAACCTGCAGTCTGAAGAGCTGTATGAAAGCTTAACAGGAGAAGAAAAAATAGTAGTAGAAAAAGTAATAAACGGTGAACAAATCTCTCAGGAGGACAAAAAAAACGCTGCATATTTATTTGATACAGGACTAATTACAGAAGATGGAAAGTTCTTTAGTGTATTGTTTGAAAAATTTTTAGAAGAAAAAAAACATGTTAAAAAGAAAAATAGTCAAAATATAGAGCTGAGCAAAAAAGAACATGCGCTTTTAGAGATTTTAGAGAAATATACAAATGATGTATGTGAACGGGAAGAAATCATAGAACACGTATGGCAAGAGGCTGAAGCAATAGGAGTTTCTGACTGGGCCATAGACAGATTAGTTGCAAGACTGAGGAATAAATTAAAATCTCAAAATTCTGGAATAGAAATTATCACTGTGAAAACCCGCGGTTATAAGCTCATTAAAAACCAATGAGCTTGCATTCTTAAAGCTCATTAAAAACCAGTGAGCTTGAGGATGTAAAAGATAAGATATAGGATATAGGACTTAAGACTTAAGATTTAGGATCTGGGAAATTTAATGCTATTTATAAGTCCCATTAGCAATCTTCCAACTAATTCTGTCTGTTCCTGAATTTCTTCATATTCCACATTAGTAACATATCCCAAATCTTTAGATAATAGAAGGAAATATTTAGTTTCCTCGAGAGATCCATATGCAATCCTAAGAAACTGTAAAAATTCTTTTTTATGTCCACGGGAGTTTCCTTCAATAATATTTGCAGAAACGGAAGTACAAGCTCTCAACAATTGATTTATGATTATGAATTGCTCATGCTTTGGAAACTTCTTTACCAGCTTATAGGTCAAAAGCGTCAACTTATGTGATTCTTGAAAAACACTTAATCTCTCAAATCTATTCATATTTCTTAATTCGTAGCCTTTAGATCTTAAGTCATATATCCTACATCTACTATTACTGATTAAAATTAAGTCTATAATAAGACTCAAACTTTTGCTACAATGGGTTCCCTTATGAATAATGTTATTACATGTCCTCACTGCCAGAAAGATATTGAACTAACGGATGCCCTCAAGCACCAGTTCCAGAAAGATTTTGAAAAGGATTTGGAAAAAGCAAAGTCCGAGGCTTTGGAAACAGCAAGAAAAGATTTGGAGGAGAAAAGTAAAACTGATTTATTGGATCTGCAAAAACAACTGGAAGAACAGAAAAAGAAAAATGATGAATTTGTAAAAGAAGAGTTAAAACTCAGGGAAGAAAAAAGACTTTTGGAAGAAAAAGAAAAAGAAATTGATCTTAAAATTGCAAGACAGTTAGACTCTGAAAAGAAAAAAATTGAGGAACAGGTAATTAAATCTGAAGAAGAAAAACATCATTTAAAAGATTTAGAAAAAGAAAAAGTTATAGAAGATTTAAAAAAAGCATTGGATGACGCGCAAAGAAAAGCAAACCAAGGCTCTCAGCAAACCCAGGGCGAGGCGTTTGAGCTAGAATTTGAAACTATTCTAAAACGTGAATTTCCAAATGACATAATCTCTGAGGTTGCTAAAGGAACCCGCGGCGGAGATATAGTACAGGAAGTTGTAGATAGAAATGGAAACTCCTGCGGCAAAATTTTATGGGAGTTAAAAAATACAAAAGCCTGGAGCGAACAATGGGTGGATAAATTAAAGTCAGATCAGCGCGCAATTACTGCAGAATACGCTGTAATTATTTCAGAAGTAGTTCCGGAGGAAATAGAGAGTGCAAAGTTTTATAAAAATATCTGGGTAGTAAAACGCAGTTTTGTACTAGGACTGGCGTACTCTCTCAGGCTTTCAATAATTCAAATTGCTATGGCAAAACGCGCTTCAGAAGGAAAACAAGACAAGATGGATATTTTATACACGTATCTGTCTGGTACAGAATTTAGGCAACGGGTTGAGGCAATTATTGAATCCTTTACCAGCATGCAGGATGAGATAGAAAAGGAAAAACGGTATTTTGCAAATAAATGGTCTAGGGATGAAAAAAACATACGGCAAGTGATAGACAACACCTTTGGCATGCAGGGAGATCTAAAGGGGATAATGGGAAATGCTCTGCCGGAAATAAAAGGTTTGGGACTTTTAGATGACGGAAATTAAATTCTGTTTTTTATAGGAAGTGCGTAAAATGAAGCAGCTATCTCCATTGCAAGATTTATTCTGGCCACTTCCGGACCTGTTTCAACCGCTTTAATAGCCCGAACATACCTTCCGTTTAAAATTCTGATCTTTGCTTCTGAATCTGCCTTATCAAAAATTGAAATATTTATTCCAAGTGTTTTTAGAGCATGTTTTGCAATTTCAGGATACTCTTTTAGTTCAGGCTTAAACGCCTCTTTCACTCCAAAAAGTTCTCCTATTTCTTTACCGCTTTTACCTTCAACTCTTAGCTCCTTTTCCATCTTGCTATATTCTTCTTCTTTTCTGTACATCTCCATAGTTGCCTCTGCAGCCATGGGATATATGGCGGATTCTGATACAGGCTGTAAAGGTGATGCTCCCTTTCTGTCAGGCAATTCAAATACTACATTTTCAACAAGCATAATTCCTTTTAACAGTTCCGCTCTGCTTGTTGCTTCCAGCATCTGCCTTCTTAATAGCCTATAGAAAGAGCCTTGGCTATCAGGAATTTTAGATTCTTGCTGTCCATTTTCTGATGATGGCTTGGGAAGTTTCTGCATAGGAAGCTGCATAAAAAGATCTAACGTCGGACGTCCTACATCAACTGAATGGCCGTTAGCAACGTGAAGAGAGGAAGGAAAAGGTAAAACTTGTTGCTCGTGGAAACTTGACACAACGTGCCCATTAATAGGAGGTCTAACAATAACTTCTTGGGTGGCTCTCCCCATCTACATGTATTGTACAAAGTCTTATAATAATTATCAAGAAGCATTATTTAGGTTGATTATCCAGCATAATCCATAAGATTCTACTGGCATACGTTCTAAATGGTGACCATTTTTTAGTTATTTCTTCTGCTTCCTGAGGCGTTGGGTGTTTTTCCAATTTATATAACTTCACAAGTCCATTTTTCAAACCTAAATCTCCATAAGAAAATACATCAGGCCTACCTAGGTGAAACATGAGAAACATCTCAGCGCTCCACCGCCCTATTCCTTTTATTTTTGTCAGCTCCAAAATAATTTCTTCCTCAGACATGGCATCAAATTTTTCCAGAGGTATTTGATTATTTACAGTTCTTGCGGCTAAATCTTTTAAATATGACACTTTCCCCCAGGATAATCCAGCACCCCTTAAGTCTTCATCTTTTATTTTTAAAATTTCTTTTGCATCAAGTTTTTCTTTGGGAAGTAATTTTAAAATCCGGGAATAAATGGTATCCGCGGCCTTCCCGGATAACTGTTGATTCGTTATTGCGCGAACAAGTGAATAGAAATGGTCAGAACGAGGCACTAGTTCAGGGACATTAAGGACAATAGCAGCTTCATATAAAATCTTGTCTGCTTTTTTAAAATGTTCTAATGCGGCTTTGACAGAATGAGGCATATTTTTGTATATTGTAACAGATGAAGAAAAGATGGTTTGGAAGGCTTAATAAGGGAATTGGATGGTATCCTGTAACGTGGCAGGGCTGGGCAATTTTAATTCTTTATGGTGCCGCAGTTATCTGGGATTTTTTAAGAATTCAGAGCACATCAAGCGGATCCCTAACGTATATCTTTTTCCCATTCCTTCCAGAATTTTTAATTTTTACGTTTATCCTTGCCTTTATTTGTTTTATAACCGGCGAAAAACCCAATACATAGATTGTTATATAAAGATAGGTTGCGCAAGTTAAACCTACTACTTATAATAGTTCTTCATGTTAAAAAGTTACAAATACCGTTTTAGTCCCCTCTTTGACCCGGAAAGTAAAGAACCTTATAAACTTTCTAGAAGTAAGATTGATTTATTTCTTCAGTGCCAGAGGTGTTTTTATTTAGACAGAAGACTGGGAATTTCCCGTCCCTCCATGCCAGCTTTTACCTTAAATAATGCAGTAGATACATTACTTAAAAAAGAATTTGATTTACTGCGTCATAAAGGAGAATCACATGCGCTTATGGATAAATACAAAATAGATGCAGTTCCATTTTCTCACCCAGAACTAGACAGATGGAGGGAAAACTTTAAAGGAAAAGAATATTTAGAACGAGAAAATAACTTTATAGTAGTAGGAGCAGTAGATGATATCTGGCAAAACTCTTCTGGAGAACTACATATAGTAGACTATAAAGCAACAAGCACAGATAGAACCATAAATTTAAATGATGAATATAAGGCAGGTTATAAAAGACAAATGGAAATATACCAATGGATATTTAGAAATTCCGGATATAAAGTTTCTAAAGTAGGATACTTTGTGTTTGCAAACGCTGGGAAAAACGCGCCACAATTTGATGGAAAGTTAGAGTTTGAGCTTTCCATAATTCCTTACACCGGAAACACCACATGGATTTTTGAAACTTTAGGAAAAATCAGAACGGTCTTATCCTCTGATACCACTCCAGACTACACCTTTGGGTGTGACCACTGTGATTTTGTAAGGTCCCAAACCAAAAAAGCAAAAAAAGACACAACCTCTTCTCAAAATAAGCTCGAGCTATAATTCGAGCTTTTCTTCGAATAAGCAAAGCTTTTCTTCGAATAGTCTCTTCGAGCTTTTCTCCGAATAAGCAAAGCTTTTCTTCGAATAGTCTCTTCGAGCTTTTCTTCGAATAGTCTCTTCGAGCTTTTCTTCGAATAAGCAGAGCTTGCGGTTCTCTCCCGCTTTGCGGGATGCGATCCTAAAAGCAGAGCTTGCGGTTCTCTCCCGCTTTGCGGGATGCGATCCTAAAAGCAGAGCTTGCGGTTCTCTCCCGCTTTGCGGGATGCGATCCTAAAATTAGAACTTTAAGCTCTTTAAAAATCCTCCAAATTTTTATATCATGCTGTAATGACAACAGCAGAACAACCTAGTAAAGACGCGGACTTTGTGAGACGACAGATAAGAACAAGAATGAAAAATCAAAAAATCTGGGCAGACGCAGAGGCAAAACCCGGCAGAACATCTCATCTTGAAGTTTCTTTCCTAACCGTAGATGAAGTTCCCACAACTCTTGCTGTTACACCTGATACTAAAACAATGTTTGCTCCTAAAGTACTATCGCAAGAAGATTTTATAGATATTACCAAGATACTTGCAGAAAACCAACAGCATTATCTGCCTGTAGGAATTGAGGAAGAACACCAGAAAACTATTTTATTTCTGAGACAAAACTGGAGAAGAATAAGAAAATATCTTTATACATTTTATACTTCAGGAAACTTCCCGGCTGCAAATTTTTCAGAAGTAGACCTGAATGACGGAAAGAAACAAAGAGCAGATTTTATAGGGTTTGGGCCAGACGGAAGACTATTTATTGTAGAAGTTGGCACCAGATCTAAATCTGGACAAGTAGACGGATATATTGACTCTTTAGGAAAACTTATTCAAAATAGAGCAACTATTACCCCCTTTGTTGCCTACTACACAGGAGATGAACGGAATAAAACAATTGAAATAAAACCGCCTTATATACCCAAGATAGAACACACAGACAAAGCCCTAACTTATATTCAGGATTTGGGACAAAACACTTTCCCTATCCCTAAAAGGCCTCACCTTGCAAGATTTATGAGGTAATTAAAATTTTTGATACAATACTCAGATGATTTCATTTGACATTCAAAAAAAATCAAGCAAAAGTAAAGCACGTGTAGGGATTTTAAAAACTCCTCATGGAGAAATAGAAACCCCTACCCTGGTAGGAGTTGCAACGCAGGCTACCATGAAAGCGCTCACCTGGGATCAGGTGAAAACCACGGGAACTCAAGTTTTAATTGCTAACACATTTCATCTTCACCTAAAACCCGGAGAAAAAATAGTTAAAAAAGCAGGAGGACTTCATAAATTTTCTAATTGGGATAAGCCGTATATGACAGACTCTGGAGGATTTCAGGTCTTTTCATTAGGGTTTGGTACAGACCATGGGGTAGGAAAAATTTTAAAAGAAAAAACGGAGTTAAAAATAGAGGAAGGACAGCAGCCGCAGCATTTAAAAATTACTGAAGACGGTGTGGAGTTCAGGTCCCCACTTGATGGGAAAAAAGTTTTTATAGGACCTAAAGAGTCAATAAAAATCCAGGAAGATTTAGGAGCGGATATTATAAATGTCTTTGATGAATGTACTTCCCCCATAGCAAATTACGAATACACAAAAAAATCTATGGATAAAACGCACAGATGGGCAAAAATTTGTCTGGATGTTAAAAAAACGGATCAAGGGCTCTATGGAATAGTACAGGGAGGAAAATTTAAAGATTTAAGAGTTGAAAGCGCAAAAGTAATAGGGAAAATGCCCTTTGATGGAATTTCAATAGGTGGAGAGTTTGGGGATAGTAAAGCTACACTGGTAGAAATGTTAAATTGGGTTATTACAAATTTACCAGATGAAAAACCGCGCCATTTACTAGGAATTGGACACCCTGAGGATTTCCTACCTATTATAAAATCCGGTGTAGATACATTTGACTGTATTACTCCTACTCACTATGCAAGACGCGGTGTTGTATTTACTTCAAAAGGAAGAATAAACATGAGAAAAAGTGAGATGTTAAAAGATTTAAATCCGCTGGATAAAAACTGTGATTGTTTTGTGTGTCTCCAGTACAACAGATCATATCTAGCCCACCTATTAAAAGCGCATGAGATTACCCCGCTCACACTCTTTTCTTACCATAATCTATTTTTCTTCCAAAAAACTATTGAAAAAATAAGAAAAGATATAAAGAATGGGAAAATTTAATGAAAAGTTTAGGAACCTAACAAATTCCTCTTGACAGAGATCTATGCCTATGTTAAGATCTCAACACTTCTGTCCAACTGCCTAATTTCTGCCCCAAAAATCAATCTTTTCTTATATGAAGAAACAAGTTTTAGCAGTAAACGCATCAACTATTAGCGTTCCTTCTTTTTCATCTTTGTTTTCCGTACTTTCTGAAAAAAGTTCTTCATGGAAAGAATCTTTTTCAAAAACTAGAAATGGTTTTAAAAAACCAAACATGAAACTTCCAAAACAGGCAATTTTTATTGCTGTCATTATCCTTATTGCAGCTGCAGTTATTATTGCAGTTAAAAATATCCCATCAGGCTCTCAAACAGCAGCAAACATTACCAAACCTGCCGCTCCTTCTGCAAAAGCAACTCAAGTTATCAATAAAGAGTTTAGTTTCCCTATTAAAGATGCTGACGGAAAAGAACTTTCAAAAATAAAATATCTTATAGAATCCGCAAGTATCCAAGATGAAGTGCTCATCAAAAATGAAAGAGCCCGTGCTGTTGCAGGAAGAACATTTCTTATTCTCAATATTAAAATTACAAACTCATACAAACAGGGCATTCAGATAAACAGTAAAGACTATATAAGACTTATTGTTGACGGGAACAAAAATGAGCTCATAGCTGCAGATATGCATAATGATCCAGTGGAAGTTCAGGCAATTTCTACAAAATCCACAAGAATTGGATTCCCAATTGATGAAAATTATAAAAGTCTAGAAATCCAGGTTGGAGAAATTAACGGGAAAAAAGAATCAATTAAGATAGATTTCTCTAAAAAATAATCTAGGACTTCAGAATGAAAACACCTTCTACTTCAACTAAAAGAAATGTTGATGAAAATTTCCTCACGGAGATAAAAAAGTCTATTACAAACATTGAGTGGGGCAGTTTAGAAATTTTTATCCAAGACTCAAAAGTAGTTCAGATAACAGAAAGAAATATTAAAAAGTTACAAAGCGCTGTTAGTGGAAAATGACCCATTGACAAGTAGTTTTGATCTGTATAATATTAGATTGTACTGAAACACTACAAATAGTGTTTTTCTACAGACTATCAACTAGATAGACCTGTACTTTTGACAATTAGAATTAGGCTCACCGCAAACGGAGGCTTCTGTATCTAATCCATTCGACATTCTTAGGATTAGGTAAAGACGCCTCCGTTTTTTTGTGTTTTGCAAATACTATATAGGCAGGAGTGAAGCACAAAAAGCGGAATAATTTCGAGGTGCATTCTTTTCTAGTCAAAAGAAAAGAACAAAAAGATTGGAGGTGAATTAAAAATATGACAAATTTTCAAAAAAAGTTTGCAACCGCAGTTGCAACTTCAGCAATGCTCTTAAACGTATTGGCTCCTTTGGCTCACGCAGATACAAACATAACAATTACCGGAAATGGAAACAGCAGCGATAATAAAGCTAATGTAACCGTTTCTAATAACACAACTGTTTCCCAAAACAATAACGCAATTGTTACCAATAATGTAAGCGCAAACTCCAATTCTGGAGGAAACAATGCAAATGGCAACACTGGAGGAGACGTAACCGTCACCACAGGAAATGCTACATCAAATACAACCGTTTCCAACGATCTTAATAAGAACGCTGCAAACGTAAGTAATTGTGCTTGCAATGGAGGAAACTCCAATGTCACTATTTCCGGAAACGGACAAAATTCTGACAATCACGCTACATTAAACACAACAAATAACACAGGCGTTTACCAGAATAATAATGCAATAGTTTCAAATAATATTGATTCTGATGCAAAAACTGGTGGAAACGATGCAAATGGCAACACTGGTGGAAGCGTAACAGTTCACACCGGAAATGCTAAGTCTAATGTAACTGTTGATACAAAGGCTAACACAAACGTTGCTATGGTTGGAGGAAATGGAGGATCTAATGGATCTTCTCTTGATCTTTTAATCAAAGACAACGGAAAAAATTCTGATAACTCAATCAAAGTTAATGACAATAATGGTGTAACAGTCTTCCAAGACAACACAGCAATTGTTACTAACAATGTTGACTCAGATGCTTCTACTGGAAAAAATGATGCAAATGGCAACACTGGAGGAGACGTAACCGTCACCACAGGAAATGCTACATCAGACGTTAATGTTAACAATGATGTTAACTTTAATGCAGCTTCAGTAGGATGTGATTGCGAAATGAATGTTGGCGCAAAAGTAGCTGGAAACGGCGAAAATTCTGACAACAAAATCGGCGCATCACTTAACGGTGGAGTAAATGTCTTCCAAGGAGGAACGGATAAACTCGGAAACGATGCAATCCTTTCTAACAATGTAGACTCTGGTGCTAAGACTGGAAAAAATGATGCTAACGGTAATACCGGAGACTCACACATGACAGATCCTAGCGTTACAACAGGAAGTGCTTCTAGCACAACTGATGTAAACAATTCCGGAAACACTAATGTTTACGGACCAGATGCTAACTTCACAGTTCCAGGAGTAAATGTAAACGTACACCTCAATTTTGATCTTCACGATCTATTGAGCGCACTCGGACTCATTTAGTCCTAATTTAGGGTTGTAGGGTGTTTATACTTGGCACCTCAGGTAGAACACCCTACCCCTAAGAAAGATGAATTAGGAATTAATTAAACAAAAAAATATGAAACAAATTACAAATAAATTGAAACAGGCAATAGTAATACTAATTTTAGTATCTTTATTTACGGTACAAATAGCTCCGCGAGTATATGCAGATTATGCACCTGTTGCGCCTGACGCACCCGTAGCACCAGCTGCTCCCTCTGCACCTGCTGCTCCTACTGCACCTACGGCACCAACCGCTCCTACTGCTCCTACTGCACCTGCT
>CAZITH010000026.1:0-12208 GCA_964542125.1 uncultured Gammaproteobacteria bacterium
TTCTTCTTTCTTTCCTGGCTCTTTTTCTTTCATGAAGTACAGTTAAGTGTACTTTTTCTATGAGGATTAATCAACCTTTTTTAATATAGCTATGGTATTTGTCAGGTCCTGAGGAAGTGGACTTTCTAAAACTATGGGGTTTTTTGTTTCCGGATCAATAAAAGAAATTTGAAAGGCATGTAAGAAGTGCCGGGAAAGAATTTTTCTCTCATCTCTTGCTGTTTTTCTGCCGGCATACAACTCATCTGCAAAGATGGGATGATGAATGTGCTGAAAATGAACACGTATTTGGTGTGTCCTTCCGGTTAAAGGAGAAACTTCTAGAAGAGAATAATTTTCATGTTTACTTTTTATGATCTCTAAAACTTTATACTGAGTTTTTGCTTCTCTGCCTTCTGGGTGAACACCAAAGCGTTTTCTATTCCATGGCAGTCTTGCAACAGGTACATCAATCTCCCCTTCTGTATCTGAAACGTACCCATGAACAAGTGCAATATATTTTTTCTTAACTAGTGATTCCTTAAACTGGTTTTGTAATTCTAAAAATGTCTGCGGGTCTTTTGCTACTAAAATAATTCCTGAGGTCTCTTTATCTAGCCTATGCACTATTCCAGACCGTGAAACAAATTCATCAAATTTATTATACCCGTCTATAATAAATGCTTCGTCCTCTACTCTGGGGGTTTCTGAAATTTTATACCTCTGCTCTATCATGTCCTGAAGAGTTATGAAATTTTTAGATGTGTCTGCTCTATTCACTATAACTCCTGCAGGCTTATCCACTGCTAAAAATTTAGAGTTTTCAAATATTATCTGTAAGTCTGGCATAGGGAATATTATACTATTTATTACTATAGGATATCAAGCCTTCATAGACCAGAAGAATGATAGCTGAAGCTATAAATATTCCGAACGCAAAAAACTGAGGCAGGGTAAAAAGTGACATAATTACTTTGGTGCTACTGGAAAACTCAGACACTATGGTGTAGATAGAGACTAAACATAAACAAAGAAGCGCTGTGGTACCGTCTTTTAACGTGTAATTTTTATAGGAATAAATACCAATTCCAAGAAACAAACAGGAGAGAAGAAATATAAGGACATTGAAAAGAAAAAAATAACCCTTTTGGTATGAGGTAAGCAGGGCAAAAAATAGTATGGGAAGCATGGAAAGAGAATATATATCTAAAAGCCTTTTTAAAATTCTACGTCTTGCAAACATGAAGTATGCAAACAATGCAAAACCTAAAACCCCTCCTAAAAATAGTAACCCTGGAAATCTAAAGATATGGAAAAAAGATGCCATCTGAAAAAGCTGAAACTTAAGAGTTCCAACTATGTAAAAAGTGCGAGCAGTAAAGAAAAAAACTATGTAGCCTAAAAATGTGGTGTCAAAAACTTCTGAGAGAAGAAGGCTTTTTCTTGCTAAAACAAAATCATGCTTTACTAATACATACAGCATGAAGCAAGATAGTATAAAACACAGTGCGAATAAAATTATATTCATTTTTTAAAACAGTAAAAAGATATTAAAAAGAAGTGCGTGAATAACTCCGATAATTAAAATTATAAGTCCTAAAAGAATTAAAACGGCACTTACTCCCAGAGAATCTGCAAGACCTCCTGCTAAAAGAAGTGGAACAAAAGAAAAAAGACCAATAAGAGCAAAGAGTAATCCATAAATTTTACTTCTATAGTTTTCAGGAATTTTTTCTTGAATAATAGTTTGGGCTGGAATAAATATAAGGGCGTTTCCTACTCCACCTAAAAACGCTAAAACTATAACCATATGTAAAACATTTATTTCAAAGTATGAAGGGACTATGGAGTTAAAAAACACCGTTATTCCTTTTGCTGCAACCCGAGAAATAAAGGGAAATGAAATAAGAACCAGGCCTGACATAAAAACACCAAAGCTCATCATAACATTTCTTCTAAAATCTTTTAAAACACTTCCCAGTAAAAATGCAGTAACTATCATTCCAACGCCAGCTGGTGCAAACAAAACTAATGACACATCCTCTACCCTTACCTGTAAAATACTTTTTGCATAATCAGGAAGAATAATTGCGAGAATAAAAATAATAATTTGTGAAATGATAAGAAGCGTAAATGCGGAAATCACACCTCTTGTGGTAATAAGAAGTCTGGAGGTTTCTGCAAGATATGATCTAAAAGATGCTTCCACCTGAGTCTTCATTTTCTTAGGCGAGATATTTTGTCCGCCAGAAACTGCATAAGATGGGATGAGATTTGCAAACAATCCAGCAAGACCAAAAAGAAACGCTATAACTATAAAGACCTGAGACCAGCCTAAAACTGTTATTGCAGAACCTGCTGCTACAAACCCAATAAGAATTGAGCCAAAAAGCGCAAGACCAAATAAAGAATTTGCAGCAATTAAAAGTTTTTCTGGAACAATTTTAGGAATAATAGGAGTTTCTGCTGGAATATAAAACTGCGTAATAACTGAAACCAAAACTGCAATAAGATAGACAATAAAAAGATTTGAATTAAAAAAGAACAAAAAGAATATGGCGGCAGCTCTTGCAATATTTCCTACCATAAGAATGTCTTTTTTATTTTTAGAGTCTGCAATAATTCCTCCCAAAAAACTTAAAAATACCTGGGGAAGAAGAGAAAGTAAAAGCGTCATGGAAACTAAAAAATTGGATGAAGTGAGTCTAAAGACTAAAAAAATTAAAACAACATTCATCATGTTGAATGCAACTTGAGAAAAAATTACAGACAAGAGAAAAAATACGTAGGGTCGGTCTGAGAGAAGTTTTATGAAGTCATGTGAGGTAACTTTTGCAACTAGGTATTTCATCCTCCTTAATTATACCCTATCAAAGAAATATGGCACTTAAGCTCTTTTTGTGTATGTGCCGTCTCTGGTGTCAACAACAATAGAATCTCCAACATTAATAAATAATGGCACGCGTGTTTTAACACCATTTTCTAATGTTGCGTCTTTATACATATTAGAAGCGCTGTTTCCCTTTACCCCTGGATCCGTTTCAGAAACCTTAAGGGTTATTTTAGGAGGAAGCACTACTCCTAGAATTTCATCTCCAAAAAACTCTAATGTTGCGTTATTTCCATCCTGAAGATATTCATATCCGTCAATAACGTCAAGGGGTGATTCTACTTGTTCAAATGTAGTAGGGTTCATAAAGTAAGCCTTCTCATTATCTTTATATAGGAATTGGTATTCTTTTTTATCTAAAGATACACCCTTTACCTGTGCTCCATTTGTAAAACCTTTTTCAATAACAGCCCCGCTTCTTACGTTTCTAGCTTTTACTTTAATAGTTGCAGAACCGCGCCCCATTTTTACGTGCTCATATGAGATAACACGGAAAATATTTCCGTCTTCTTCAAATGTGGCACCTGCTTTTAAGTCTTGAACTACCATAGAATTAATCTGCGCTTGTTAATCTAAACAAGCGTAAGGCACTATTATACTAATTTGTGCTAAAAAATACTACCAGAAGATCTTTTATTGTGCGTTTAAGAAGTTTTCTATCTTTTCCTTATCCCTTTCTCACCAAGCTGCGTTTGAGCGAATTTGCTCAGTCACCTGAAGAAGAGTGCGCTCTAAACCTTTTGATTCATGTGTTTTGAAAAAAGTTTCTATATCTTTTGCATCCGTTTCTGTGACAAAACTTCCGAATGGCTTTACAAACCTATTATACAAATGCCCTCCTGCGTATTTTTCTACAATTTTCTCCCACTGCTGTTTTACAAAATCCCAGGCAATATCCCTAACATATAAATTCCCGGCAGAAATCATGATAGTTTTTGCTGCATCTTGTGACCTGGCTTTTTCTGAAAACGAAAGCTGAAGTGTTTTTCTTAAAAGATTCTTATCTGTAAAGGCACACAGAGCCCTTAAAATTCTATCCCGCTCTTCTTCTAATGTTTCTTTTTCATAAGCTAACAAAAATGTATTATATGTTTTACTGTCTCCATTTTCTGCAACCAAAACATATACAATTCCCCGCAAATCTGCCTCCAATTTTTTCTTTCCGTTTCTGTCTTTTTCATATAAGTCCTGCGCTTTTTTAATGGTTTCTATGTCTCCAAACCTTCCCATTACACCTATGACAATTCCCCGAAGAAGTGTAGTCCCATGCTCTTCATTTTTAGCCTTCTCCCACCCTACCTTTTTATAAATAGGAGAAAAAAGCTTTATTACAAATTTTTTAAAAGATTCATAAGACGTGGTTTTAAAAAGAATATTATTTAATTTATACACTTCTCCAGCAATATCCGCCCAGACTATATAACTCTCATCATTTGTATACGCCGTTACTAAATCTAATGCTCTGTCAGTAGACAAAAGACCCGCTTCTGACAAAACAAACGCATCCCTTACTATGCCAAATCTATCCTCCTCTGAGAGTTTTTTATTTAAGGAAGAAATGGGATTTTTTAATAGACGTAATAACTCATCAGAATATCTAATTCTTACAAAAGATGTTTCATTTCTGTTTAGCTTGACCCATGAACTTCTCGACTCGTTTTCCTCGCTTAAAGAATATGACCATTTTTGACTCTTATTGTCTAAAAGGAATTTCTCGACTTTATTAGAATTGCTCGAAACAATGCTAAGTGGTGCCATCCAAACTGTATCATCCTTTGTTTTTTGAGAGGCAACGCTTGAGAAAAATCTTTTTTGGGATAAAAGAAGTTTATTATTTTTCTTTTCTACTGAAACAATAGGATATCCAGCTTTTCCCGTCCAGTTTTTCATAATGTTGCCAATCTTTTTATGAGAAACTTTTTCTAAGGCATACCATAAATCCGCTGTTTTTGCATTATCATACGAATGTTTTTTTAAATATACCCTGAGACCATCTCTAAAATCTTTTTCACCTAAATATTCAGCAATCATTCTAATAACAGATGCGCCTTTAGAATAACTTACCTCATCAAAAATCTCTGAAATTTCTGCAGGATGAGAAACATCCACCTCTATGGGGTGAGTATTTTTAAGTCCATCCAATTCCAGAGCGCGTGCATGATCTAAGTACACAAACTGTGTCCAGACATGCCATTCTGGGAATAATTTATCTACTGCCAAGTACTCTATATATGACGCAAATCCTTCATTTAACCACAGATGTGTCCACCATTCCATGGTTACTAAATTCCCAAACCACTGGTGCGCAAGTTCATGAGCTATAACTAGTGCTACCCACTGCTTATTATGCGTAGAAGACTGTTCTGGATCCACTAAGAGGGCTGTTTCTCTGTAGGTTACAGCTCCCCAATTTTCCATAGCGCCTGCCGCAAAATCAGGGATAGCTATAAGATCAGATGCTGGAAGCGGAAACTTAATACCAAAGTAATTAGTATAAAACTCTAAAGTTTTTACCGCAACTTCAAGTGCAAATTCAGCTTGTCTTTTTTTCCCAGGAGTAACAAAAACCCTTACATCTACTCCGTCTTTTGTTTTTTTAGAAATGTGTTCAAAATGCCCTATGATAAAGGCTAAAAGATACGAAGACATTTTTGGGCTTGGAGAAAACTTAACTGTTTTATAACCACCTTCATGCTCTAGGATCTCAGATTCGATAGTATTGCTAATAACTGTTCTATCAGTAGGAACTTTAAATGAAACTTCAAAAGTTGCCTTATGGGTAGGTTCATCAAATGATGGAAAAGCGCGCCTGGCATCTGTAGATTCAAACTGAGTGGTACCCATGTGATACTCTTTTCCATCTACCACATATCTGCTTCTATAAAAACCGCGCATCTTGTCATTTAGAATACCCGTAAAAACTAATTTTAATGTGGCTTTTCCTGGTTTTACAGCTTCTTTAAATTCAAAATCTACCTCTTCTTCCTTTACTTTATAGCTAATTTTTCCTGTCTGGGATTTTTCCCCCTGAATAATTACCGCTTCAAGTATCTGAATTTCTGCACTATGGAGTTTTATAAGTTTTGCCGCTTTTTTTAAATTAATGAGAATTTCTTCATTTCCTGAAAAGATAAAGTTGTCTAGGTCTGGCTCAAAGTGAATTTTATAAGAAATAGGCTTAATAAATGGGGATAATCTAACGCTTTTTTTAGAAACAGGTTTTCTTGCAGGCATGATGCTTGAAAGTATATAATAGGAAGGTTATTTGGGCAAGTGGCGGAATGGCATACGCGAAGGTCTCAAAAACCTTTGGCCGCAAGGCTATGAGGGTTCGACTCCCTCCTTGCCCACTATTTACCAGCAAGCAGTTCTCTTCCGTGATTACCTCTATATGCAGGAGACGCTATTTCAGCAAGAAGCCTTTCAACCTCCTCACTAGTTCCTCTTCCGTTTGGAGAAATGTCCTGAATCATCTTAGGCTCTCCTATTTTTACAAGCCCTGGTTTAACATACTTTGCTTCATATCCCATCCATAAACGAGACACCGCGTCTAAAACTGCACCAAGCTTTGTGCCTTCTCCATACATTAACATCCCTATAAGCGTTTCCATTGATGCTGGAGTAAAGCTTTTAGATTCGGGGACTAATATAGTGTTTGCTCCTTCCACCATCACAGGCAAAATCACTGTTGGTAAACCAGACATCCGCAAACTTCTTAATGTTGCCTGAGCACCTCTATCAAAAGGCTGCAGTCCAAAATACTGACCTGTTTCTGAATTAATTTTTCCTCCTTTTGTCTTCCCTTCAAAATGAGCAACAGAAATTAATCTGGGATTCATCAGGCTTTCTTTTGTCAGTTGTCCATTATTTTCAGGCTTTGTCATTCCCCGTTCCTTAACGTCATTATCAGAGACTACATAATCAGGAGTTATACCAACTTTGTTAAAGTAAGGTTCTACGCCGTAATTAAACATACTCGCAATAAGTGCACCCTGCTCCCCTTTCATAGAGCCGGCCATAGTATAGATAATTCCATCAATTGCATCAGGAGCTAAATCTCTAATAGTTGTAAGGAGTTTTGTAACAGGAGCTGCATCTGCGTGGCTTGTATGATTAGGAACAACAAGCACCTTATCGCCTCTTTCTATGTGTTCTTTAAGAGTGTCTAGATGTTCTAAACCCTCCCAATCAAAGAGACGACGCGGACCATGCTCAAAAACCCTATCTATAAAACCATGCATAACTCTGTGTCCTCTATCTGAATTTAAAAATGTCTCAAAAGCACGTTTTGTAACAGGTCTTTTTTCTTCTTTTTTAGGAATTGCTGTTGTAGTGTCAAGAATTGTAGACGCGTGCAATGTTTCACGTTGGGCCATATTTGGGAATTATAACACACAAGTGTTGTTTTCTATCTGTTTTATATCACACTTTACAGTCACATTTTTTACTTTTCAATATTTCTTTTTGCTCTGGTATAGTATTCACAAAATCAGTCTGTGTATTTTTTCCTACGGCTAACTTTTTATCCAAAGGAGAATAATGATTCCAGCCGCGTCTTTTAATCTCTTTTACCTCTTCTTCATGTCTTTTAAATAAAGCGGCTAATTTCCCTTCCCACCTTATGGTTTCTGGGTGTTTTCTGTATCCCTTTTTATCCTGAGACAGAATAGTCCATAACGCATGAAGCTCCCGATGCTCTCCTAATAAGTGTTTTCTGCAAAGTATGACTGGAGAAATGTCCCAAATTCTCATGATTATCGGAGATCAATCATGTCGGAAAGATCCGGACCTGTAGAAATAAGTGAGAATGTAGAAAAACGTGAAGACTTTTTAGAGATTTTCTTTTCAATTTCTGAAAGAAATGCTCTTGCCTCTTTAGAAAGTTTTTTAAAATCTCTCACACTTTCATTTCCAGGGAATAACCTGTCTATGCAGGTAATTGCAGCCTGTGTCCCGGTGTTTGCTCTAAAAGACACTGCTGCCATATCTACGTTAAAATCAGAAAGCAATCTTTTTCTTCCTGACACTGAACCCCGTTCTTCTATTCCCATTTTTTCAGCTTTTTCATCTGACCATGGTTTATAGTTGGGATCTTCCCCCACTCTTGAAACGTAGGACTTATAAATTACTATTACTTCATCAATTAATTTAGGTCCTATACCCGTGTCTGCTGCAAATTGAGACGCAGTGGTGTCTTGAGAAGTTACGTATGGATAATAATTATGATCTAATAGTGAAAGACCGTACCCCTGAACCCCCTCTATTAATACGTTTTTCTTTTTTTCAGCTGCAGTGTTAACAATATCCGCAACATCCACAAGGTATTTTTGAAGTTTTTTTTCGTCTTTTGCGAGTTTTGCGGTACGCATAACCCTGTCTGAACGTGCTGGCCCTACTCCGGTTCCAACTGAACCTACTCTTCTTACTAGTTCTTCTTCCCGTTTTATGTGAGCGGGTTCTATAACAGTACAGCCAAAATCCACAAAAATCCTATCCTCTAAACCATTTTCCTTTACTTCCTTTAGAAAAATATCTGGATTAATAAGCGTCCCGCGTCCTATGTAAAGTTTTGCCTTGGGATACACCAAGCCCGATGGAACTTGGGTAACTTTTACATTTGAGGTGACTGTGTGGCCTGCTTGGGGTCCTGAACCTGATCTTACAACTATTTCTGGCTTGTCGGCAACCGCTAGGTATCCTACTACCTTTCCTTTTCCTTCATCTCCGTAGAAACCGCCCGCAATAATTGTAACCATGTGTGCGATTGCAAACAGGAATTAGATTACCAAAACATAAAAATAATTGCAATGGGGAGATTTACTGTGTGCTTGTAGGTGTTACGGTAGGAGAAGCTGAAGATTGAGTGCTTCCATTATAGATAAATTTACGCTCAAGCTGGTCTTGATCTTGAGAAGCTGTACTCTGAATTCTTAAATCAAATGTGACATTTCCATTAGGCATGTTATAAATAGATGGAGCGTTTGAAGAATACTCTGACCATGAACCTCCGTTAATTCTATATGACCATACAACTGAACAATATGAATCATCTGTGTATTTAATTATGATATTTACTGGGTTATCCGAAATAGTTGCGCCCTCTTTAGGATAATCTATGCTAATAGGTCCTACTTCTTTCTTACAAACATCCGGCTTTGCACTAGTTGTGGCCGGAGAAGGCGCTGCATCTTTTACCGGTACAGGATTATTTTCACGAATGATTATTTCTTTAGGAGCAACAGAGGGACTAGGCGTAGTTGCCGGCTGTTTTGCCGGAGTTTTCAGGTTGTTAATGTTTACCAGAATTACCGTTATCAGCACAGGAATAGAAAGCGCGGCAGTAATAAATTCTACATAGTGTTTGCGCTCTGGTAACTTATTCAGCGACTTTATGGCAGACGTCAGCTTCTTTTTCATTGAAAAACACCCCGTGAAAACAGGGCCTTCTATTGTATCAAACTGAGGCGACTAATACAAAACTGTGCTTGTACTATGTGAACCGAAGTGGACCTAACCAGAATCGAACTGGTGACTATACAATGCGAATGTATCGGTATACCACTTACCTATAGGCCCTAAATTAACGGGATAGGTGCAATGATCTGCTTTTTGACTCTGTCAAAAAGTGAATTCAGGTGAGCTACAGGCCCGCAACAGAAGTATACCAAAGTTAGAAGATGATGCGAACACCACCTAGATCTGCGTAGTCAAAATCATGAAAATGGTGGATACTTCCAATCATAATCCTATTTTTTCTAACTTTTAGTTTTTTGGAAACCTCATCTATAGCCTCCGGTCCAAAAGGCGTCTCTATATAAAAATGTTCTATTTTAAAGTGAGGAAAAACTCCAGCTTTTTCTAAATATGGAAGTGTTTCCATAATTTCCTCATACCGTTTCTTGTCATCTTTATTATCCCAGTTCTGGCAATGGACAAAGGTAATATTTCTTACGGTTTCATTTCTGTCTATGTATGAAAGTATACTGTGAAGCCTGTTAGCATGGTTTATAAACGCTACTACTCTTTCCCCAGTTACGTCTTCAAAGTTATTCAAAAAATACCTGTGCAAAATAGGGATGGGTTTTGTGAGCCTAATCATAAGCCTAATAGTTATATCTAAGTACACAAACGCTAAAACTATAAGAATGGCAGGAATAAAATACATCATGAAATACACTAAATTTCCTGAATCAATTAAAATATTTCCAAATATCCCTAAAAGCGTTGCGGAAAGCGCAAAAAGAATAAAGGGAATAGGCGCATAATATGTCCTTTTAAGCTCAGTTCTGGTTTCTCTTAAAATTAAGTTACCCAGGGCAAACATGCTCATAACACCTAAAAATGCTATGGTGTACACACCAGCAAGCGCAAGTAAATTTCCTTTTGTGAGAAGTAGAATGGATGCACAGAGTACAAAAAATAACACAACTATATATGGATGCGAATCTTTACTGTTCTTGCGTGTTAAAAAATTTGGAAGACATGCATCAGAAGACATTCTGTACATTAAACCTGAAACACCCACAAATGAAGTTAATACTGCACCTGATAAAACCAAAAAAGCATCAAAAACTATGAAGTATTGGAAGAAATGTCCTCCTATGACTAGTGCTTCTTCTCCTAATAAAAACTCTTTAGCATGAGCTATGTAAGGTATGGAAGACGCGTTTAAAATAACAAGGGTAATCAGCGGATTAAAAATAGTAACGCCTATAAGCATGTTGCGCAAAGTTTTTCTAAACACCCCATGGCTCTGTTCTTCTACAAAATTTGCAGAAGATTCAAATCCTGAAACTCCTAAAAGGGATGCTGAAAATCCAAAGAAAAACGCCTTCATAATTCCGTCTTTTTGAAAATTTGCAAAAGACTGGGAGACATTTTGTAAAAATACAGAGTGGCTTTGGAAAAAGGAATATGCTGCTACAGCTAAAAATGAAGTCAGTGCAATGACGTGAATTGCAAATATTGCAAGCGCTACCTTAGATGAGTCTTTAATCCCTGAGATAACTAATATTGCGAAAAGGAAAAGAAGTGCAATAGTTGCGGGAATTACAGGAATAGGAAGTAAAATATGAACATACTGAATGGCAATACTAGCAGAAATTACAGCTGTTGCAACATAAGACAGCACAGTGGTAACGCCCGCTACTGCTGCAAGCGTTTTAGACGTTCCGTTTAATAAACAGTTATACGCCCCTCCATTAATGGGGAGTGCCTCTACTACTTCTGTGTAAACAGCCTTATAAAAATACAAAACTAATCCAATTACAAGCAAAACGAGCGGAGCAAAGACTCCTGCAAAAAATATAGCAATTCCAGAAACGTATAGGGATGAAGACAAAATATCATTACCTGAAATTGCAGTTGCAAAAATCTGATTTAATTTTACGTGTTTGTGAATTTTTGAACTCATTGAAACAAAAAACGCGCAGCGCGCGTGTATATTTATTATCTCTAAACTTAAAAAAATGTCAAGAAGTTAGTTTTGAAGCGAAGGAGGGGATTCTTCACGGGACCCTTCTATGTTATAGAATCTGATTCTGTCTCCCCTGAACAGAAGGTCTTTTTCTCCAACAGGCCCGTTTCTATGTTTTGCCACATTTATAGAGACAATTCTTTGGGAGGTAAATTCCTCATCTTTTGTATACAAAAACATAACTACGTCTGCGTCCTGTTCTATAGCTCCAGACTCCCTCAGATCTGCAAGCTGGGGCTTTCTTTCTCCTCTATGCTCAACTGCACGGGAAAGCTGGGAGACTGCAATAACAGGAATTTTTAACTCTCTTGCAAGATTTTTTAGATTTTGGGAAACATATGAGACTTCCTGCACCCTATTCTCAAACCTTTTTCCCGGATTAACCAACTGCAGGTAGTCAACAATAATTAGTTTTATCCCAGTTTCTGCCTGCAATCTTCTTGCTTTAGTCCTAATTTCTGAAATAGATATACCTGGAGTGTCATCTATATAAATAGGAGCATCTGCAAGCTCTCCCATAGCAGTAGACAGCTTTTCAAAATCATCCTCAGAAAGCCTGCCGGTTTTTAACTTCCACGCGTCTATATCTGACTGGGACACTAAAAGCCTATCTACTAACTCTTCTTTACTCATCTCAAGAGAAAAAATTCCAACAGGATTTTTGGAGGCAATAGTTATGTACTGTGCTATATTAACCACAAATGCAGTCTTTCCCTGACCAGGACGCGCTGCTAGAATAATTAAGTTAGACTGCTGAAGGCCAGAGAGCAAAAAGTCTAAGTCTACAAAGCCTGTCTCAAGTCCTCTAAATTTCCCGCCGTCTTTATGCAGCTGATCAAGCCTATCAAAACTTTCAGCCAGAG
>CAZITH010000027.1:0-2409 GCA_964542125.1 uncultured Gammaproteobacteria bacterium
GGCTAGTACTGCGAGGTAGTTAATGTTATACATAAAATCACCTCCATTCTTTTTTCTGTCATCTAAAAATTTAATAAAGAAAAAAAGAATGATCCTGAGTCCCGAGGGACGAAGGACAACCTCATTCCTTTTATAAATATCAAACAGAGATCCGATTGACCCTATTCTTGCATAGAGATAAAAAGAGCAATCTAATTTGAGCCTATCATTATTTATAAAGCGTGTCAATTATTTTGTATAATATGAAAACGCCCGGGTGTTGAAATGGTAGACAAGCAGTGTTCAGAACGCTGTATCCGCAAGGGTGTGGGAGTTCGAGTCTCCCCCCGGGCACAAAATGAGCAGAACGCTGTACCAGCAATGGTGTGAAGGGTCATATTCCTTTCTCGGGCACAAATATAGTGGTGAATAGTTTGATTAAGTACGTATTAGTAACGCTTTCTTGACAGAAATTAGCTCTTATGTAAATATTAGGTAATGAAAAGACTTGTTCTTCTTGCAAGTTATTTATTTCTTCTTCCACTCATTATTCTCTCTTTTTCGTTTTTCATTTTGTTCTTTTCTAGAGAACATAAGGATGCCAATTCTATAGTTTTAAGAGAATCCGGCTCATTTGACGCCATTCAAGAGCGTCCTATTACTCTTACCCACCTTATCGAAACTCAGGAAGCACGAGTAGGTGTTCTAGAATCTTTTTTCAAACGTTATAATTCTCCACTTTTCTCCTATGCACAAAAAATGGTTGAGGTGTCTGATAAATATTCCCTAGACTGGAGACTTCTTCCAGCCATAGCAATGCAGGAAAGTAATTTGTGCAACAAGATTCCAAAAAATTCTCATAACTGCTGGGGGTTTGGAATTTATAGCGGGAAGGTTACAAGGTTTGATAATTATGATCAGGCTATAGAAACAGTAACTAAAACGTTAGCAAAAGACTATAAAGAGAAAAGAGGGCTTACACAACCTCACGAAATTGTCACCAGATACACCCCAGGAAACACCGGGTCATGGGCTCATGGTGTTAACTTCTTCATGGATAAAATTCAATCCTCTCTTTAAACATCCTAATAGTTTTTTTACGCTTTATTTAATGCCGGAAATGCGTTATTTTATTAGTTGATATAGTTACTTGACAAGCCGATAGTTTTTTGCTATAATGCACCCTAGATCCTGAGGTAGCCCAAAACTTCTTCAGGATTTTTTTTAGGCACGCAACCCGCTTTGCGGGTGAGTACCGAAAGCTCATTTACCTTTGAACTTAAAAGTAAAAAATGAGCTTATGCCAAAATAAATATGAGGCAATTAGCCTTAGCTACTGCGCTTCTACTAGTAGTAGCTTTATTCCCCACACACATATACGCTGACCAGATACGCTCTAGCTCAGCCGAACTCACCTCCACACAAACACCCATAAAAACGGTGGAAGATATTCGTGTGACTGCGCTTCAAAATATTTTTACTAAATACAATTCTCCATTATTTCCCTATGCTAAGGCATATGTAGTATTAGCTGATAAATATGGCGTAGATTGGAAACTTCTCCCTTCTATTGCAGGTTTAGAATCTAGCTTTGGGAAGGCGCTTCTTTCAGGCACATATAATGCGTATGGGTGGGGTGGAGGAACCATCTATTTTAAAAGCTGGGAAGATGGAATTGAGACTATAAATAAGGCCATAAAAGAGAACTACTACACTAAGTGGAATGCTGTAGACGTGTGGAAAATTGGCCCTATTTACGCTGAATCTCCAACGTGGGCTGTGAGGGTAAATAAGTTTATGAATGAGATAAACTCACAGTATATTTCACTAGACTCCCAATCCAACCTCAAACCCAATCTGTAGGGTTCATTATTACAAAATAACAACTGGCGAATTGAATTTTGATATATCATTTTGGTACAGTTAATAAATGAGCCTGGTTCTTTTATACATATTATTTGTTGTCGGAGGAGTTATTTTAGAAGCTGTATTATCACGTTTGTATTTCCGCTTCGCAAAAGTAAAATTATACAAGTCACACTTTACGTTAGGCAGATACCTATTTTTGCTAACATTTCCTATAATTGGAACTGGTCTTGTCATATATCTCCAAGGATGGTCTCTATTAAAGATTTTTCTTATTTTTGCAATGATTGGTCCGATATTTGAATGGCTTGTAGGTTTTTCTTATTTACAAGTTGTGGGTGCTAGACTTTGGACATATAGAAGATTCACATACTTAGGTCACACTAGCTTGCTTGCCGCACCATTATGGGGAATGGCAGGAGTTCTTTTCTGCTTAATTTCTCAAAAATTTATTTAAGAAATTTTTCTAATCAAGAGTTATGGTGCGGATGAGAGGACTTGAACCTCCACGCCTTGCGGCAATAGGTCCTAAACCTATCGTGTATACCATTTCACCACATCCGC
>CAZITH010000027.1:2509-11596 GCA_964542125.1 uncultured Gammaproteobacteria bacterium
ATTACCATTCCTTGGAAAACCGTTGAAGAAGCACGCTCCAAAGTAATAAGCAATTTGGTAAAACAGGTAACAGTACCAGGGTTTAGAAAAGGAACCGCTCCAGAGGCTATTGCGGAAAAGCATCTTAAAAAAGATATAGTTCAAGAAGAAGTTCTAAAAGACGTTTTAGGAAAAGCTTATAATGACGCAGTAAATTCAGAAAAACTCACTCCTATAATTACTCCTAGGGTTCACGTAGAAACTTTTGAGGATGGAACGGACCTGGTCTTTTCAGCGGAGCTTTGTGAATCACCAGCTGTAACTTTAAAAAACTACAAAGATGAAGTCAAAAAAATCACGGCAAAAACAAAAATTGTTGTTCCTGGCAAGGAAGAACAAAAACCTAATGTAGATGAGATTTTAACCGCAGTTACAAACAATTCAGAAGTAAAAATTCCTAAAGTTTTATATGAACAGGAAGCAAACAGACTTCTATCCCAAATGCTTGATGAGTTGAAACAATTAGGATTGTCACTTGAGCAATACCTTGCGTCTAGGGGCAAAACCGCTGAGGATATACGAGGAGAATATGAAGAGAAAGCAAAAAAAGACCTGGCTTTGGAATTTGTACTTAGAAAAATTGCCGACACTGAAAACATTACAGTAGAAAAAGAAGATATAGATGCTGTCTTAAAAGACATTCAGGATGATGCGCAAAAAGCACAATTAGTCTCAAATCCGTACCTTCTTGCAAGCATCATAAGACAGCAAAAAACTCTTGACTTCCTCACAAAAATTTAGGTATAGTATTGTAATTACTGCGATAGAGAGTATCTCATAAGATTGATTTTTAGTTAAAAATAGGGTATAATCAGGCACAAATATCCTATGATGCAAAAAGCAGTGAAAAAACAACACCACGCTGTAGAAAAATCTTTAGAAACAGCACATTCCGCTGGTAGTGTTTCCAATTCTTTAAGTGACGTAAATAAAGACGTTTTAAACTCCCTTTGGAAAGATTTACTGGGAGGAGGAGGAAAAAACGTTTCTGAGCAGGTTTTTGGCTCTACCTCTTCTCACGGTGGAGAAATGAAGGCTGGACAAGAAGTTAACCTTAAGAAAAAACAGGAGGAAGCCCAAGAGAAAAAAGCAGCAAGAACAGAAGGACACATGGAATACTTCAGAGAAGTTAAGTCAGCTGATGCTATTTCTGAAAACAGAAAAGACGCTGAGATAGACCAAAAGGTAGAGCAGATCAGGGTAGAAATTAAAAAGATAATGGCAGTAAGCAAAGAACTTCAGACCACATTTAAAACAGTTTCAGTAGAGTCTAAAGTAGTAAAAGCAGGAAAGTACCATGAAACTTTCTTTACTTTTGTTTTATCTTTGCTCAGGTCTGCACGGGTAAGAATGCAGGAAGGAGCCTCATGGATGAATACTACCAAATCTAAGAAACAGCAAAGGCAATATCAATCAATGGCTAAAAAACACGGAACTTCATTTACCCTCAACAACGAAAGAACCGTTGCTACTCAAACTGGATAAGAAACCGTACGCTACGTAGTTGTTCGCCGCACAATTTACTGTTGACATAAAACACTGTGTTTGCTACTATTCAGTAGTAGTATGAAATTATTTATTCTTAACATTGTTCTTCTTTGCCGCTAGCGCGGGGAGAATTTTGTTAAGAAAACAAAAATTTGAACCGCCAACAAGGCGGTTTTTTTTGTGTTTAAATATGGGAAAAGAATTTTTGATCACTATACCGCAAAGAGGTCTTAAAGTCATTCCACCTGCTGAAACGCAGGCAAATATGCGCGTTGCAAGGGAAGGCGGAATAGTACATTGGTCACAAGAGGAAAAAGCACGTCTTTATCTTTTAACCCATTGTAAAATATTAGAAAAAAGACATCCAAAACCAGTAGATGGGAAAGCCTACATGGAATCTGTAGACATGGGGAGAAGAGAATATTTACTTTCGCTTGCAAATGAGCTGTCTGGAACTATTGCTAACGAGTGGCATAGAATAAATCCCGGCTCTGAAGTGGCAGTAATTTTATATGGCTCTGTTGCAAAAGGCTTAACCAGAGGAACCAATCACCCAGATCCCAGTAATATTGACCTTTCTGTTGTAGGAAACATATCAGATGATGAAAAAACTCAGCTTTTTAATCGCATTAGGCCAAAAAGAGCGGAAACTCAAAAAAGAATTCTAGAGGGGTACGGCAACATAGAATCCTCTGAGCAAAATCCTGGCAATGCAGGAGTAATAATACAGGACATTGATAAACTCAGGAGGGAATGTTATGGCGTTGCCAGAACATATATAGCTGGTGGTGCAATTGCGCTGTATGATCCGGCAGGAATATGGAAAGCAGTTGAGAAGGAGGCATTACAATATCAACTTGAAAAAAATAACCAGTCCAAAACTAAAAAAAAGACTACGTAATTTGACTTTTAATTCTCTGCGCTCTCAGATTTAATTCACCACGTTGTAGGGGAGCAACATGCGGAAATTTAACCTTACCATCTCTTGTGTTTCTGTTAATAAGATGCATGTGCACATGTGAAATCTCTTGCCCCGCTGACTTTCCAATGTTTGCGACTACTGTAATTCCGCTTGCTTGTAAAGCTTTTTTTGTAGGATCAATTAAGGAAAATGCAAGCTTTGCTACCTCAGACATTTCTTGAATGTGACCTGTTATATTCTCTGGTGTTACATGCTTTCTAGGAATAACTAGAGGGTATCCTTCCAGGCTCATGAAGGCTAATGCAGATTCATTTCCACTTATCATACTTGAAACTTCATGCCCTTGACTTATTTCGCAAAACAAACAAGGTTTTGGCTCTTTTTCTCTGCCCGGCTGCGTTTCTATTATGTGAACCACAGGTGAATTTTATCAAAATAATATCCTATAATCAATTACGCGCTGAAGTTAATTGTAAAATCGATTGTAAATTTGTATAGTGTTCAAATTAATTTTTTTCAACGTCATTGCAGTTTAACGCAAGGGTGGTTTTAAATTTGGACCGGTTTTTGTATAATTCTGTAAAGAATGAAAACAACAGGTTTACCATTTGCGTTTTTTGAGGGAAAAATTACTCCCATTGAAAAGGCCCAGGTCAGCATTATGACAAATGCCCTTCAGTATGGGACTGGGATTTTTGGCGGGATGCGCGGGTATTTTAATAAAGAGAAAAATGAGCTAAATGTCTTTAGAATGGATGACCATTTAACCAGATTTTTGTCATCCTTAAAAATTCTAGGAGTAGAAATAGAATACACGCAAAAAGATCTTAAAAAAATATTTCTAGATTTAATTCAACAGAACAAACCAGAAAAAGATGTGTACTTCAGACCTTTTGCATACGCAGGAAGTCTTAATTTAGCACCGGATTTAGACCGTGATAATGTTTTTTCCTTTGCACTATACATGGTTCCTCTAGGGGATTATTTACCTACTAATAAAGGGCTTAGCGTAGGCGTTTCTTCCTGGAGAAGAATTTCAGATAATGCAATCCCTAGTAGGGCTAAAATTTCAGGAGGATATATTAATTCTGCTCTTGCTAAAAAAGAAGCGCATAACTCAGGATATGATGAGGCAATTTTCCTAAATGAAGCAGGACATGTAGCAGAAGGCTCTGCCATGAATATATTTTTAGTAAGAAATGGAAAAGTGATAACACCAAGTGTAACTGAAGACATCTTAGAAGGAATAACTAGACGTAGTGTTATGGAAATTGCAACAGACTTAGGTTATGAAGTAATAGAACGCGTGATAGACAGGTCTGAGCTATATGTTTCTGATGAGGTGTTTTTCAGCGGGACTGCTGCGCAAGTTGCATGGATTTCTCAAGTGGAAGGAAGAATAATAGGAGATGGTAATCAAGGTGAGGTTTCAAAAAAAATTCAGGAAATGTTTTTCAATACTGTACGTGGAAAAGATAAAAAATACTCTTCTTGGCTAACTACAGTCAAGATTTAATCTGTAATTGTCTTCTTAAGGCTAATTTGCTACAATTCTTAGGTTAGTTTTGGGCTCGTAGACCTGCCCCGCTTTGCGGGGTCAGTTGGTAACACACTTTTTAACTCTTTGGACCTGTAGCTCAGTTGGTCAGAGCGTTGCATTGACATTGCAAAGGTCACAGATTCGAGTTCTGTCAGGTCCACAGAATTAAAAAGCATAGCGCTCAATTGACATTGCAAAGGTCACAGATTCGAGTTCTGTCAGGTCCACCAAACCCCACCTCGTTTGTATTTATTCTTCTTTAATGCTACATTTTAATTATGGCAAAGTATTCAGGGGAAAATAAAAAAGACATAATAGTAAATAATTTTATAGGTGGATTATTCTGGGGAATAGGGTCTGCTTTGGGTGCTGCACTTTTAGTTACAGTTCTTGGGATAATTCTTACTAAAATAAATGTTGTACCGCTAGTTGGGACATTTGTTTCTGAGGTAAATACTTTTGTAGAAAAACACAAAGCCTTTACTCCCCAATAGTTTACACACGCTTATTATTTGGTACAATACAGCTATGGATTTAAATAACTTAAGACATTCCTGTGCACATCTTTTAGCAGCAGCTATTTTACGCCTCTGGCCTGATACAAAACTCACCATAGGGCCAGCAATTGAAAATGGTTTTTATTATGACCTAGATTTCACTACTCCAATAACTGAAGCAGACCTTCCTAAAATTGAAAAGATGATGGCAAAAACACTTCCAGAGTGGGATACATTTACCCACAGAGAGGTGAGTGAAAAAGAAGCAAAAGAAATCTTTAAAAATAATCCATACAAATTAGAACTTGTTGAAGAAATTGTAAAAAAAGGTGAAAAGATTACTCTTTATAAAGCCGGACACTTTGAAGACCTGTGCCGCGGAGGACACAGCGAAAGTCCTGCAAAAGACATAGGAGCATTTAAACTTTTGAATGTTGCAGGAGCATACTGGAGAGGATCTGAGAAAAACAAAATGCTCACAAGAATTTACGGAACTTGCTTTCCTACTCAAAAAGAGTTAGATGACTATCTTTCAATGCTTGAGGAAGCAAAGAAGAGGGATCACAAAAAACTAGGACAACAGCTGGACCTTTTTATTTTCCATGAAACTTCTCCTGGTATGCCGTATTTTTTACCAAAAGGATTCCTTCTTTATAATTTACTTTTAGACTTTTCAAGAAAAATCCACAAAGAGTTTAATTATCAAGAAATTGCAACTCCAATTCTTAACAAAAAAGAACTGTACGAAACTTCAGGACACTGGTTTCACTATAGGGATGATATGTTCATTTCCCCTATGTCATTTCTTAGAGAAGACAGTAAAAAAGCATTAGAAGGATCAGAAACTTTTGGCATAAAACCCATGAATTGCCCAAATGCTATGACACTCTTTAGCACAACAACGCGCTCCTATAGAAATTTACCTTTACGTTTTTCTGAAAGCACAGCTCTTCACAGATTTGAACTTTCAGGAACATTAAATGGACTTTTTAGAGCAAGAGAATTTCATCAAGATGATGCGCATATTTTCATAACTGAAGACCAAATTCAAAGTGAATTTTCTCAAATTATGGAAATGATTGAGATATTTTATTCAGCATTTCAGCTTTCTTATAAGTTAAGGTTTGGAACCAGGCCTGAAAAATTTATGGGAGATGCAAAAGACTGGGATAAAGCAGAAGACTCATTAAGATCCGTACTCCAAAATTCCAAACAGGAGTTTTTTGAAGCTTCCGGTGAGGGAGCATTTTATGGCCCTAAGATTGATATTCTTATGAAAGATTCATTAGGAAGGGAATGGCAGACCGGAACTATTCAGCTAGACTTTCAGCAGCCTAAAAATTTTAAGTTAGTCTACACTTCAGACAACGGTGAAGAAAAAACACCAGTTGTATTTCATCGTGCAATCTTTGGATCATTCGAGCGCTTTTTAGCAATTCTTATAGAGCATTATGCTGGAGCGCTGCCACTTTGGCTTTCTCCTGTTCAGGCAGCAATACTTCCGGTGTCAGATAAAGTTAACGAGTATGCGCAAAAAATATCTGAAAAATTTAAAGAGGCTGGAATACGCACAGAGATAGATTACTCAAACCAAACCTTAGGAGCAAAGATACGCTCATATACTTTACAAAAGGTACCGTTTCTTTGTATAATAGGGGAGAAGGAAGTCGAAAAATCTTCTGATAACAATCTTTTTGTGTCAGTAAGAGAAAGGGAAGGGACTGATTTAGGAACTCTTGCACTGCAAGAGTTTTTAGATAATTTAAAAAACGCAATTGAGAAAAGGAATTAATAGACCCGTACAACAACAGTACAGACTAAATAACCAAATAACTGCTCATGAGGTTCGTCTTTTAGACGACTCAGGCAAACAAATTGGTATTAAGCAGATTAAAGAAGCACTACAGCTTTCTTTAGATGAAGGGCTAGACCTAGTTGAAATTGCACCCATGGCTTCCCCGCCTGTTGTTAAGATGATTGATTACAGAAAATTTCTGTATCAAGAAAAAAAGAGAAAACAGGAAGAAAAAAGAAACGCTCATGTCACGGAAACAAAGCAGGTTAGGTTTGGTCCATTTATTAATGATTACGACCTTGACATAAAACTTAAACACGCAAAAGAATTTATTGCGGAAAATAATAAGGTTAAATTTATTATTAGATTTCAGGGACGAGCAATTACAAAACAAGACTTAGGGCGAGTCATAATGGAAAAAGTAGTTGCTAAAATGTCTGATATAGCAAAAGTTGACAGGGAAGCTCATATGGAAGGAAACCAAATGATATTGGTACTTTCAAAAGGAAAAGTAGAAGACAGAAAGGAAGAAGAACATGCCAAAACAGAAATTAAAAGTTAAAAAATCAGTAAGTTCTAGATTTAAGGTAACAAAAACTGGAAAAGTTATGTTTGCCCACCAATTTAGATCCCATAAAAGATCTGCGAAAATTAAATCTAGATTAAGACGCCAAAAGGTTGCCGGAGAGTTAACCGGAACATTTGCAAAAAAGATCAAAATGCTTTTAGGAGCATAATTAATAAGGGCTGCCTGCCCTGAGCGTAGTTGAAGGGTCCATGATACATAGAATATTAAGACGAGTACGGGTTAATTTTAGACAGTCTAGTTCTGACAGGAAGGCATCCCTGTCTTACAGGGACTATCACAGAAGAATAGTGCAGCTGTTTAAAAGAGTACCCGCTCAAAAAAAAGATACGTTTAATAAATAGGACTTTACAAAATAAATTTTATAAATAAATATGACAAGAGTAAAAAGAGGGTTAGTAGCCCGCAGAAAACACAATAAATTAATGACTTTAACCACGGGTTACCGTGGAACAAAAAGAAGGCTGGTTAGAGTAGCACATGAAGCTGTTTTACACGCTGGAAACTATGCATACCACGGAAGAAAGCTTAAAAAAAGAGACATGAGAGCGCTCTGGATTACGAGAATTGGAGAAGCAGCAAAACTAGAAGGAACTTCCTACAGCAAGCTTATGAATAATCTTTCTAAGGCAAAAGTTGAGATAAACAGAAAAATTCTTGCTGATATTATTACAAATGACAACGCAACATTCAAAAAGATAGTTGCGCAAGTTACGAAATAACTATATAATTATTTAATCTTATGACACTTACCATGGCACTTTCTTACTTTAAGTTTACTTCCCTATAAGGGGGGTCTAACTGTAGGAAAATATAGTAGAACCTCCCAGAAAAGGGAGGTTTTTTTATGCTTACAAGTTTAGAAAAAAATGAAAAAGACAGTTTTAAAAAACACACATTCACAGGTTTATATTCCTGGCTCTAAAAGCGTTACCAATAGAGCGCTGCTGCTTGCGTCTCTTGCTTTAGAAAATGTTGTATTAAAAAACCCACTTGTTTCAGACGATACCATTTCAATGATTAAATGTTTGAAAGTATTAGGCATAAAAGTTGTTGCAAAAAAAGATTCTTATGAAATTAAAGGCAATCTTTTTCAAGCCAAAGATAAAAAATATACCTTACATGCTGGCTTGTCTGGAACAACCATGAGGTTTCTTCTGCCCGTTCTTTGTGTAATTCCAGGTGAAAAGGTTCTTACTGGTGAAACAGGTCTTTTAAAACGTCCTGTAAAAGAATTGGTTGATGCACTCTTAAAAGCAGGTGCAAAAATTACATACCTTGGGAAAAAGGGGTACCCGCCGCTTCTTATTCATCAATCCAAGCTTAACAAGAATGAACTTATTGCAAATGGCAGCAGAAGCAGCCAGTACATATCTTCTCTTCTCATGCTTTTACCTAGTATAGGAGGCGGAGTTGTAAAAGTTTCTAGTAATCTTGTGTCTAAGCCCTATGTAGATCTAACTCTCCAGTTAATGGAAGAGTTTGGTGTAAAAGTAAGAAAGCAGAAAAACAATACATTTCTTATTCCTAAAAATAAGCCTTACAACAGAAAAACATACCTGCCCATAGAGGGTGATTTCTCAAGCGCCTGTTACTTTGCAGCGCTTGCGGCAATTACTTCTTCCACAGTTGAATTAAAAAATATGAATCCCAAATCAAAACAGGCAGATAGAAAATTCTTGTCTATATTAAAAGATATGGGAAATACAATTCACGCAAATGAGTCTTCTATAGTAGTTGAAGGAAAAACTATAAAACCAGTAACTGTAGATATGGAAACCTGCCCAGATCAAGTCCAAACGCTTGCGGTTCTTGCAGCTTTTGCCAAAGGAAAAACTATAGTAACAGGAATTCAAACACTTAAACTCAAAGAAACGGACAGGTTAAAGGCCATAAGACAAGAGCTTAAAAAAATGGGCATAAGAACATCCGCAACGCAAAAAACTTTAACAATTTACGGGGGAGATCCCAAATCTGCAGAAATAGAGACATATGGAGATCACAGAATGGCAATGTCATTTGCAATAGCAGGACGGCTTATTCCTGATTTGAAAATTAAAAATCCTGAGGTGGTTACAAAGACTTTTCCTGAATTCTGGCAGAAATTAGAAAAAATTAAGCTGTAAGGAGTATAATGCAACCTATGAACCATAACTTCTGCATACCCATTATAAAAACTTCTAAAAAAGAGGTCTTAGAAACAATCTCGAAAAATAGAAG
>CAZITH010000028.1:0-11401 GCA_964542125.1 uncultured Gammaproteobacteria bacterium
GGTAGCATGGCCTACTATTGGAGCAACTGCTTCTACCGTAACTGACAATGGAAATACTACTGATGTTGAGTATACAAGCGGAGATATGACACCTGGTACGCTGTATGGTTTTTGGATTACGGGAGGGATCACAAATCCCTCAAATGCAAACGCTGGCACAAAATCTGTTATTTTAACAACAGAAGACTCAGGACCGGCTACAATAGACACGCAAACCGTTGCAGTTGATACAGTTGGTACTAATTCTGATCAGGTTACTTTAACAGCTACAGTGGATCCATCATTTAACTTTGCGCTTTCTGGTTCCAGTATTGCTTTGGGAACATTAAGCACGACTTCAAGAGTAACGGGTAACGTTACTATAGACGTAGACACAAATGCAAATAATGGGTGGATTGCGTGGATGAGATCTGAAGGAGCAGCAGCAACTCTTGCTTCTGCATCTACAGGAGACTCAATTTCATCTACAAATACTAATTCATGCGTAACTGCAGCTATTGGTTCTAAAGGTTACGTAGTTGATGTAAACGCGGCCGCGGGGTCTAACGCGGGGGGAGCGTTAACTGTTGCTACTGAGTATGACTGTACAGATAACCAAGCTGGAGGAGTGATCTCTACTACCTATGAACAGATTGCTGACAGAACAGGAGTGGTAGATTCAGACACATTAACATTGAATGCAATTGTTACTATTTCACCAACTACGAAAGCTGCAAGTGACTACACTGATACCTGGCAGGTAGTAGGTGCGGGTGACTTCTAATTCTTCTTTTCTTACTTTACATCTAGATGAACCTTTTATATTATGATAGTATTGATTTTATGAGGATCAGGAAGTTATTTTTCTTGGCGTTTTTTATAATTGTTTTTCTGGCGTTTTTTGTGCCTTCATCCTTTGCCCAAACAACCTCCGGAATTAATCTTACACTCACTCCTACATTTTTAAGCCTTCACACCGATCCCGGAAAAGAAATTACCGGAAAGTTTACGGTTAGAAATAATAATAATATTTCAGAAGACCTTGAGCTAAGTCTAGTAAAATTCAAATCCAGCAATACTGACAGAGGAATTGCCCTTTCAGATGTTTCCAAGGATGATCCTTTTAAGGATTGGATTAAATTTTCAGATAATTCCTTTACACTTGCTTCTAACCAGCAAAAAACCATAACGGTTACAATTTCTGCTCCTAAAGATGCTGCATTAGGGTATTACTACGGTGTTTTAGTAAGCCGTAAGAAAAACGCAGAAAAAAGCGGCGGAGCAGTTATAGCAGGTGCACCAGCCATTCCAATCCTTTTAGACGTCAGATCAGAAAATGCAAAGCGTGAAATGCAGCTTGTATCTTTTACCACAGACAGTTTTATGAATGAATATTTGCCTGTCAATTTTCATGTGAAGGTAAAAAACACAGGCAACATTCACGGAGTGGTTTCTGGAAGTATTTTTATTGACTCATTAAGTAAAAAAGAGATCGGGTTTATAAACGTAAATGAAGGACGGGGAAATATTCTGCCTTCTTCTGAGCGCACATTTGATGCATCCTGGTCGGATGGATTTGCAGTACGTGTTCCTAAAGAGGAAAACGGGCACAGCATAACTGATGCTAAGGGAAATCCTACATACAGGACAAACTTTGATTTCTCTAAAGCTGATAAATTTAGAATGGGGCGCTACACTGCACATGCTCTGCTCATCTATGACAACGGAGAGCGCGACATTCCCCTAGAGGCAACGGTTACATTCTGGGTAATTCCATGGAAGATTCTTGCGGTTGCCGGAATAGTAATAATTCTAGTAGTTATTGGGCTTCTTACTGCTATCATCTCCAATGTAAGACGTATTAAAAGAGCTGTACAAAAATGAAATCTGCCCTCAGAATTGGGTTTTTTTTACTATTGTTTTTGCTGTGCTTTAGTGTGTCTCAGGCGCGTGCTTCTGAGAATATTTCGCTTTCTCCTGCATATCAAGAAGTAGACTTGGCTGAAAAAGAACCTGAGAAAAAGATCTCATTTACGCTTTCCAATAACACGTCCCATTCTTCACAGTTTGAGCTAATGCCTGTTAACTTTGCCCCTAATGATCCCAATGGCGGTTTGAAGTTTTTTGAAGCCAAAGAGCAGTCATATTTGTTTTCCCTTGCATCTTATCTTCAGTTTGAATCCACTAACTTTGTACTGGAAGCACATGAAAAAAAAGAAATTCCTATCATCATAGAAAACAGACAAGACCTTTCTCCAGGCGGGCATTATGCCGCGCTTATTGTAAAACAGATCCCTGGAGAAGGAGAGACTAAAATTTCTCCCGCAATTTCTGCTTTGATATTTCTTAAAAAAATAGGAGGAGAGCGTTATAACTTGTCTTTAAAGGACATATCTTTTCCACCTTCATTGTTTACCTTTTCTTACCCAAAAGACGTGCGTGTTACATTTCAAAATGAGGGTAATATTCATCTGATTCCATATGGAAGATCTGAGGTTCGTGATATGTTTGGCAGACTGTTATACATAGGGGTTTTAAACGAAAATTCTTTTTTTGTTTTGCCGGATTCCCGCCGTTATATTTATTTAACACAACGGGAAGTCTCTTTCAGCCTGCCTATTTCTTTTAATACCTTTACATTTTCTGGTACAGATTCTCTGAAAAAAGTGACCTATTCATATAAAAATACATTCATTTATATAAACCCTGTATTTGCCTCTGTGGTGCTTATTTTAGCAATATGCGTTCCAATAGGTATACGTTACTTAAAGAAAAGGAAAAATGCGTAAAATTATAATTTTCAGCGGAATTTTGGCGGTTTTAATAGCGGGTGTGGCATTATATTTTTATATAGATTTTAAAAATTCCTCCCGCACACAAAATTCACTCTCAGACCGCGCAAAAGAATTTTTACAAGAGCAAAAAACAGGAAATAATTCCTTGAGTGATATAAATTTTAAGGGGAGAAAGATAATAAGTCAGGATATTTCTGTTGAGAAATGTTTTTCTTTTCATATTCCATTTTCAGTGAGAAACGTAAACACAGATAATAACGGAAATCCTTGCTACCGCTACATTTCTTTTGATAATCCTAAGGGAAGTGTTGTGATTTATAGAGAAAACGCTGCAGGTTTTGATTTAGAAAGCGCGCCGGGAGTTTCTTTAAGAAGGCTTAAAAAGGATGTCTATAAAGAGGAGAACTTTAGTATAAATGGCCATTCGTTTTTAGTTTTTAGAGATACTACAAAGCCCTATGAAAAAACTGCCTATACACTTGTCTCAAGTTCATACATCATCACAACACTTTCAGTTACAGATCCAGAAGTGCCGGAAGAAAAATTTAAAATGCTTCTTGCCTCAATTCAAGCAAATTAAAACGTTACAAGGTACTATCTTAATTCTTAAAATGTCCCAGATGTAATGAGTGTAACCGTATCTGAATAGTCAGTGGAGGCTGGTGTAGTAGAGGAGGCCTTTGCTTTTATCAGAAGTGACGCGCGCCCTCCTGTGATAGGGTTTCCAGATGTTGAGAATAGTTCCCGGATAGTTGTATCTAAAATCCCTACGTTTTCACTTGCGCCATTATATGGGGAGAGTGGTGTTAATGGTCCGCCGCTGCTTTGGGTTGTGGAACTGCTTTGAATTCCAAAACCCTGCTGTGCAGTTGATAGGTCTGTACTTGATGAAGGAATCGTATAGGAAAGACTTGCGCTTCTAAGTCCATTGTTATCCGCAGACGTATAGACATATGCGCCACCTTGTGCATTTGTATCTACATCTATCCAGATTTTTTTTGCTGCTGTGGTAACCGACCCTACAGAGAGTTGTCCTATGTCCAGGGTGTATGGCGCCGCGGTTTCCGTATCTGTAGTTGCAACATCAATATCAAAAGAGAGCGTTGAATTAGAGGTAGATGTAGAGGAAACGGAGCTAAATGGGCTTTGGGTATATGTGCCCTGCATTGCAGAAACTTTAGCGTAATAAGTAGTTCCGGTAGTGAGTCCTAATACGTAGATTCCTGATGCGCCTCCCCAAGATAAATATGTTTGCCATACGGGATTTGTTCCTAGTGTATTGTCAGCCTGTACATACTTTATGTTGGAGACAAAATTGTCAGTAGAAACTGCAAGTGCGTATTTGGTGTCTGCAGGATTAGAAGAAGTGTTCACAATTAGCTGAAGTTTATTGTAATAGTTGGATGGGTTTGAAAAGGTGGGAGCTGCTGGTACATTTGTGGTAAATGTATAGGTTAGACCCCCATTAAAAGTGTAATTAGTGGAATCAATTCCATTATTTGACGTTTCCCCGCTTGTTCCAAAGAGAGTATAGTTAGCTGAGTTGTTGTCTTGAGTACCACCGGAGCCAAAATTATAGCTTTTTATTTCATAGCTTGTACTTTGCGGGCCGGCAAGCACTTTCTGCGAAAAAAAAGTTAGCAATAAAATTAAAAAAGCGCTAAGCAAAAATATTTTTTGTATCACTTTGTTTTTAGGGCTGCTAAAATTAGCCTCAAATTTCATGTTAGATTGGAAGGAAAAATACTTGTAATCCAAAAAGCGGATGCAGAAAATCAAAGGTCGCGATCTGATTTATGTTGCGTTTATTAGCAAGAACAGACATAATGGCGTGAGAAAAAGATAATTCTGCCGTTCTATAGCCTACCAATGCTTTCAGCGCAGCCTTAATATCTGATTCTTCAGGGTAGAGAATATTAATGTCGCTTAAAAAAATCACGCGTAAAAAGTCTCTTCCCATGGACGGACTCATCTTAGCATACATTCTATTATACGCCTCGACTAAGTTTATAGCATCTATAAAAAGTTGATATTCCTGCTCTGCAAAAAACCTAAAATAGGCTGCAGCCTGTTCATGTTTAGGGTTTCCTCTATCTATGAAAGAGAATATAAGATTAGGCGTAATATAAACTTTTTTAGATACGCTTGCCATAGTTACAATTCAACGCTTGCAGCTCTTCCTTTTAGCTTCAGAAATGGATCTGCGTCAGTAAAAACTTTCACGGGGGTTACCCTTTTTTTAACAGTTTCGGTTTCCTTTTTTTCTTCGGGTTCAAAATTTTTATGGAAAGAGTTGAGATCTGCTTCCTTTATTCTGACGTTTCCACCCACTTTTACTGCAGTGAGTCTTTTTTCTTTAATATAACGCCTAATAGTAAGAGGGTGAACCTTCAAGATAAAGGCTGCTTGATTGACGTTGAAAAGTGTGTCTATGGCCATAATTAATTTTCGATTTTATTTTCTAGTAAACTTTATGCCTTTGCCTTTTCTCAAAGAGAAAAGATAAAAAGCTGCCTGGTTAACGTTAAACAGTGTGTCCAATGCTATAGTTCAATTTCTTGATTATTACAGTATACAATTTTATGCAATTCTATGCAATAGTATGCAAAATTTAAGCAAATTTGACCGAGGCTATTTGTGCGTGATTCAATAGATACATCCCAACAGTAAGTATGTATACATTTAGCTCGATCTCAAATTACAAGTATAGATTCTTTGCCTTTTTGCTTTCGTTGTTTTTCCTGTTCATAACAGTTCATCTAAACTATGAATATTCAGTTACCGTTCCAATCATCAGGAGACTTTTAAAATATTTTTACCAAAACATAGTTTTTGCAAGTCTGGATGTTTACCTTAAGTACATAATAGTCCGGTCTTCTTTATTAGGCACTTTTGTTTTTTCAATTGTTTTTGCAACTTTTTCACCTCTCATTGCATCAAAAGCTTATGCAGCAACTGGCATTAACAGAACCATTCAATTTCAGGGAAGAGTAGTGAATAAAACAACAGGAACAAACGTTGCAGATGGAACGTATACTTTTGTGTTTAAGATCTATGATGCATCATCAGGAGGGACTAAATTATGGGGAGATGAGACACAAAACAGTATACAAGTAACAAGTGGAATTTTTACAGTAGCATTAGGTTCTGTAAGAACATTTGCAACAGATAATCTAGATTTCAACCAGGATAACTTATGGCTGGATGTAACCTTTAACGGAGAAAACTTTGGATCCCGTGTGAGATTAACAGCTGTTCCTTATGCGTTTACTGCTGAGAAAGTAAATGGGCTAACAGTCACCCAAACAACAGGAACTTTGACTATTCCTACTGGAAAAACAATTTCATTTGGTGATGACTTTACCACAAGCGGGGCAAATGCTTTAACACTCACAACAACAGGTGCCACAAATGTAACACTTCCTACAACTGGAACTATAGCAACGCTAGCTGGTGCCGAATCACTGACTAATAAAACTATTGGCTCCACTGGTCTTATCTTTTCTGGTGCCACAGATGATATCACTACTCCTTCTGGGGAGGATTTAACCTTGACACCAGGTACCTCAGGAGGACTGGTTCTGAATGGCGCTAATATTAATTTAAACTCAGCAGGATCAGTAAACGTGACCGGGAATCTTGTTTTATCTTCCAACACAAATGAAGGAATATCAGGAGGAGGGTTAAGTGATTGTAAAGCAAATAGCAGTAAACTTTTGTGGGATACAACTACAAATAAATTTTCCTGCGGAACAGATCAGGGAGCAATCATAAATACCGCAACGTTTACAGATAGCACAACTGAAGTAGCAAGTTTCACGTCTGCAACTGACATTTGGGACGGGACGTATCCTAATATAACTCCCACCTCATCTTCAGCAAAGATTTTAGTCTCAGTTAACATAAGAGGGACATCTGATGATGCAAATGACCAGAATCCGGTGTTTACCATTAGAAAAAGAAATGACGGCAGTAATCCTACATGTTCAGATACGCAGGTTGGCGGAGAATTTGCGGGAGGATTTTTAACAACTGCAAGTCAAGATTGGGGTGCAAGCGCAACGTTCTTAGACTCCGCATCAAGTACAAGCAATGTTAAGTATACGGTTTGCACCACAAACACTGGAGCAGATGATGGAAACACAGACGTGGTAACTGTTACGCTTGCAGAGCTAGTCTCTGGAACGGCAAATTCTGCAATATCCGCAAAAGCAACAGATGGTTCCTCAACAATTGCAAGCGCAACAACTTTAGAATTTGGTCCTGCCTCCAGCTCATCAGATGAGTTTGTAGTGACAGATCAAACGGGCGGAGTTGCCAGGGTTACTATTGGGAATCAGGTGGGGATGTTAAATCAGTCAGAAACAGTTAGCGGAGGATGGACGTTTGATACAGCTGCAACTAACTTCACAACAGGAATAAATGCAAACGGTGGGCTTACCCTTACTTCTGGCGCTCTTGCTGTAAACTCTGCATCAGGTTTAACATCTAACCAGGCAACTCTTGTTATAAATGCGGGCGGAGCAGTAGATATTCAGGATGCATTAACCGCCGACTCTTTAACACTAGACACAGGAGCTCTTGCTGTTAATAATGCCTTCGGCATCACCTCAAATCAAGCAACTCTTGTTATAAACGCGGGCGGAGCAGTTGATATTCAGGACGGTTTAACTGTGGACTCTTTAACAACAGATACAAACGGAATAACTATTGCTGCAAACCAATCTTATACAGGAGCTGGAGCTGTTAATCTTTCATCTGGTGCAGGTACTGTTTTGGGAATTGATTCTGGAACCACAGGGGATTTAAATATTGGGACTGGCGCAAATTCAAAAGCAATAACAATAGGTAATAACTCTTCAACAACTGCTTTAACATTCAATTCCGGTGGCTCTGGAACAGGGTTTACTTTTAATCTTGCAACTGGAACCTCAGGATTTGTAATAAGCGGGGTTGATTCTGACTCTAGGGTTCAATTTTCAGGACTTAATAACTGTGACACCATAGATACTGATTCTTCTGGAAACTTACAGTGCGGAACGGATGCAGGAGCGGGCGCCTCTCCGTTTGGGTCCTCTTCTGGAACTATTACCAAAACTACGTCTTCTGACCAGCTGCTTCTTACCATGGCGCAAGCCGGTGATTACGGTTTAAAGATTGATACCTCAACAGCTCCTACGGCAGACTTAGTACAGTTTACAAATGCATCTAACGGCAGCAGTACTACAGGAGTTGACGGGTTGCAAATTGATTTTGCAACTTCCGGAACTACTGCAAGCGCTGATAATTCAGGGTTAAGAGTAAATGTTACTTCTGGAAATTCAGGAGCCACAACAACTCTTCAGGGAATTTCAGTAGGGGATCTGTCAGGAGCCCAGGCAAATGCAACTGAAACAGCTCTTAAGATAGGGACCGGGTGGGATGTGGGGATAAACGTACAATCAGGCGCAATTGTAACTTCCAATTTGGGAGTTCAAGTTACTGATTCAGACACGAATCCAACATGTTCTTCAGGAGACTATAAAATTTATGCAGATACGTCTGACGCGCGTTTAAAGAAATGTCAGAATGGAACCGTTTCAGACCTGGCGCAAGACGCAGATGTTATAAATAGGGCAAAAAGCGCAGACCAATCAGTTACTAACAGTACAACCTTAACAGATGAAACAGCGCTGCAATTTACCATAAATGCAGGAGAAGAATGGAATGTCTACTGGAATTTGTCCGCTTCTAATAATAACAACGCAGGGCCTGACTGGAAAGCAGCGGTTGTTGCGCCAGCTGGCTCTACCTGTAGAGTTACCCAGTCAGGTTCAGAGCCTGCCGGAGTGGCATTTCCTGAAGCAACCAGCACGAACTGTACAACACCAACAACCTTAGTAGATAACACTATTCTTGCTGATGTTAACGTGCCATTTCCTGTGAATATTATTGCAAATATTCAGGCAGGCGCATCTGGGGGCACGGTAAAGTTGCAGTTTGCGGAAAATACAAGTGGAGCAGGAACCAGTATTACGGTGAAGGAGGGAAGCATAATGAATGCATACAGGGTTACGGGAGCAGATTTGGCTGAAGTGTATTACACAAATGACACAGATGTAGCACCTGGAACTGTAGTTTCTCTGGATCCAGCTTTTCCTGCAGGGGTTAAAAAGTCCACATCTTCAAGTGATGAGAATGTACTAGGTGTAGTTTCAACAAGACCGGGGTTAGTTATAGGCGGATCTTCAGGAAACACCCAGGGAAGACCAGTATTTTTAGCTTTAGCAGGAAGGGTGCCGGTTAAAGTTTCTGTAGAAAATGGCCCAATTCATCCAGGAGACTATTTAACTTCATCATCTATTCCAGGAGTTGCCATGAAAGCTGACGGTAAAGGAAAAACTATTGGTCAGGCACTTTCAGGTACGGAAGTTGATGGAGTAGTTACAGTCTTTATAAAAAATTCTTCTGGATCTGCAACTGAGAGTCTTATAAATCAAAACAGCAACTCTTTCTTAGGCACTATTAATGTAAATCCTGATACGTCTTTTGTGCAGAGAATTACAAATCTAGAAGATAAACTCTCAAGCATTTCAGCTCTTCTTCAAGACCGTACTTCAGTTCAGCCTACTGCTTCCAGCTCTTCAAATCTTTCTTTTGATCAGACAGCTCTTACTGATGATGGGCTAACATTTTTAGGCGGCGCAATAAAATTTGGAAAGGAAGGAAATATTAGTACAAACGGTACAATTTTTTCTTCAGAGGCTAACTTTGCACATGATGTTGTAGTTCATGGATCTCTTAAGACTCCGCGTATTTTTGTAGACAAATTTGATAATCAAATTGTGTCCGACTCCCAAATTATCTCTAGTGCATCTGCGGGTATGGTTACCGTTAAATCTTCTCAGCATTTTCTAGAGATGCAGAATAGTTTTATTGAGCCTGATTCAGTAATTCTGTTGACTCCTAAAAATGAAGTAAAGACTCCTGTATATATTTCAGAACAAGAAGCAGGCAAAGTAGTTGTAAAAACAAACTCAGATGAGACACAAGATATAAATGTGAATTTTATGATCGTTAATTTAAGAAATTAATTTTATTATGAAAAAAGCTGCCCAACTTATTATAACAATCGCAATTTTATTAGGAGGATGGGCAGCTTTAGAAGCGCAAACATATGCAGCAGCCGGAATTAATAGAACCATTCAATTTCAGGGAAGAGTAGTGAATAAAACAACAGGAACTAATGTGACAGATGGAACCTACACTTTTGTCTTTAAGATTTATGATTCAGCTTCTGGAGGAAGTAAATTGTGGGGGGATGAGACGCAAAACAGTATTCAGGTAACAAGTGGAATTTTTACGGTTGCCCTAGGATCCGTAAGAACATTCGCAACAGATAATTTAGATTTCAACCAGGATAATCTATGGCTGGATATAACTTTTAACGGAGAAAACTTTGGATCCCGTGTGAGATTAACAGCCGTTCCCTATGCATTTATGTCAGAAAAAGTAACAGGTTTAACAGTAGCATCAGGAAAAACATTAACAGTTAACAATACGTTAACGCTTTCAGGTACTGATTCAACCTCTTTTTCATTCCCATCAACATCTGGCGGAGTAGTGTTGACTTCAACTGCTCCTACCCAAACTATTACGTCTGTTCAAACTTCAGGAACTGTTTTGGGGATTTCTGACTCAACCGCCTTAACCAGTTCAATTATTGGGCAGTCAATTTCTTTAACAGGAAGCGGTACACAAGACCAAACTGGGCTTAAGATCACTTTGCAAAACGCAAATGGCTCAAATCTAAATGGAATTGTGATAAATGACGGCTCATCTGATACGTTTAAAGTTTCAAAAACCGGCGCACTAACCGGTTTGTCAGTTGCGTTAGGAGCAAACTCAGCTTCTGCAGGAACTCTCAGACTTCCTAACGCTACCTATATTACTGCAAGAAATGCAGCAAACTCTGGTGATGTTAATATGATTGCGGTAGACGCCTCAAATAACATTGCACTGGGCGGGAACTTTTCCGTCACATCTGCCGGGGCAATTACGGCCGCTACTTCTACAAACACCATTAATAACTTGATTATTAACGGCTCAACGCAGACTCTTTCAGCGAATAACATTTCCGACTCCGGAGCATTAACGATTAAATCCGCAACTGGAGCAAATGCAATAACAATAGATTCAGGCAGTACAGGAAACGTAAATATTGGAACGGGAAGCAGTGCAAAAACAATTACCATTGGAAATAATACTGGAGCAACCGCAATAGCACTCACTGCAGGAAACGGCGGTGTTACCACTTCATCTACTCAGTCAACTGGAACTGTTTTTGCACTCTCCAACTCAACAGCGCTAACGGGTAATATTATTGGTCAATCTATAACATTAAGCGGATCAAATGGGTACGATCAGACTGGCCTTCAATTTAACCTTTCAAACGCAACAGGCACAAATTTAAATGACATTGTGGGAACAGGTTCATCCTGGAACGTTACGAGGGATGGGGTTTTAACCGTTTCCTCCTGTAATGGGTGTATTACCCCGTGGTCCCAGGACACTGTTGCTAATAACTTCTCCCTAACAGACCTAGGCCCTAACATCACCTCAAGAGCTTCCCTTATTGTAGCCTCTGC
>CAZITH010000029.1:0-11078 GCA_964542125.1 uncultured Gammaproteobacteria bacterium
TTTTAGGCTAAACAGCAAACTTTTAGGAGGAAATTATGAAGAAACACGGTCCAAAGGAAAATTTTGAGAAAGCCAGTCAGCTGATTTCTCCATAAATGATTTTCTTATAACTTCTCTATAGGGGAGAAAATTAATAAGAACCTTGCGTACATGATCTCGTGAAACGTTTCCAAGCGTAAGCTTCAACTCCCCTGGGATAAGAGCTTCGGTTCTTATAACTAATACATCTACTTTGTCAAAATGCTTAAAGTAAAAATCATATAACTCATTCCAGATGTAAAAATGATCCTCTACCTTCACTCCCTCAGTTGAAATTCTATAGTGAAAGTCTTTGGGTGGAACAGTAGAAAGAACGATTGCAAGAAATGTAACGGCTGCAACTGCTAGCATAAGCTGATACTGAGCAAATAAGAAAACTATTATTTCTATAAGGAAAAAGATAAGAAGGCAAGACATATAAAATTCCCTTGCCTTTTTTCTAAAAGGCCTTCCTGGTGCTGTCCAAGAAAGAAGGGTTCTTACGTCAGCATACGAAAAGTCAGCGTCGTGTTCTGAGGCAGGTTGATCCATATCTTAATAATGCACCAAATAAGAGATTAAATCAAGTAGACTGAGGGTAAATTACAGCTCAAGAAGGGTTGTGCTGTCTGTGTTTTTTGCATCCTTAATATACTGAAGATATCTTTCAGTTGAAGAGAGACGCTTATGCCCTAAAACTTTTGAAAGAAATACTAAAGAAACACCGTTTCTTAGGTGGTGCGCTACAAAGGTGTGTCGTAAGTCATTAATTTTTGCATTCTCAATCCCAGCTTTTCTAAAATAACGCTCAACAGCATCTCTAATGTTTCTTACTAAAAATGGTTTTCCAGTTTTAGTAACAAATACGTGATTGTCCGATGTGTTAGGACGAGCTGCAAGATATCTTTTTAATGCTTCTTTTGCGCGTCTGTTCATCTGAACATCACGTGCGGCGTGCCCTTCGTACGGTGCAACATGAAGCGTATTTTCCTCTACATCAGCCATTCTTAATGCTGCAAGCTCCCCAATTCTAATACCAGTTTGTAAAAGAACTTCTATGATTGCATAAATCCTGGGATCAATAGAAGCAGCATCACGTAAGGCTCGGTATTCTAAGGGAGTTAAAATTCTAGGAGGAGAAAGTTCATATTTCGGATGAGCTACTAAAAGTGAAGGATCGTCTGTTACGTACTCGTTTACCTTTAAAAATCTGTAGAAAGTTCTAGTTGAATTTAGTTTTCTTGAAAGAGACTTAGGGGTGTACCCTTTTCCTTGAAGGTGCGCAAGAAATGCCTCGATATCTACGCTTGCAACATCTTTAATATTTTCCTTCTTGAGGTCTTCTAAAAATGTTATGAGCTGGTCAATGTCTTTACCATATGCTAATATAGTCGCAGACGCGCGCTTTTTAGACTTTAAAAAGTCTTGAAATTTGGCATGTGCTTCTCTGATTTTTACTTGATCGTTCATTTTAGGCTTGTTGGAGAGTCTGAAAAATTAAGATAAAGCCTATAATATCAATATAGTACTCTAATGTCAAGCATAAGATTCTTGTTCAGTTTTAAACGAATCATCCTTTTTCTTACATTTATTATGCTTGTGATCTTAGCAAGAAACATTACCGTTTCTATAATTTCCTCCTTTAAGCGAGCACAATTAGTGGAAGAATTGCGGGAAGAATTGTCCTCAAAAAAGCAAGAACAAGCTTATTTGTCACAGAAACTGGTTGTAGCAAAAGGCCAAGAGTTTGTGGAAGATCAGGCGCGTACAAAATTAGGGCTCATTAAACCCGGAGAGACAATTGTAATAGATGAGAAGATTGAGGCAAAAAAACCTGCCGTAATCGGCCTTACCGTACCTGTCTGGTTTAAGTGGTGGAAGTTATTTTTCGGAAGTTAACTGTGTTGCGGGGCCAGGAATCGCACCTGGCCTAGGAGATTATGAGCCTCCTGTGCGGCTTTACACTACCCCGCGCGTACTCGCGTACTTCTATATTATCAGATATTTAGCCTCGAGTCAAAAGTTGCTTTACTTATACACTCATGATATAATTTTTGCTTATGCAACAAAGACCAAAGCTTCCAGTTGAAGCACGCAAAATTACAGGGAAAAAGGTAAAAACTCTAAGACGTGAGGGGATTCTTCCTGCAAACATCTATGGGCGTGATTTTAAGTCCACAGCTATTCAACTTCCAGCAAAAGACTTTAAAAAGGTTTATGACATTGTCCATGAAACTGGACTTGTAGATGTAGATCTTAAAGGAGAGATAATCCCAGTTTTAATAAAAAACGTTGTACTAAATACTCTCACGGAAGAGGTTTTACATGCAGACTTTCACAAAGTGAACCTTAAAGAAAAAACTACCGCTAAGATTCCTGTTGAAGCTGTTGGGGAACCAAAGGCAGTTTCTGATAAAGTAGGTCTTCTTGAGCAGCCAATGATGGAGCTAGAGGTAGAGGCTCTTCCAACTGATCTTCCTGAGAAGGTTGAGGTTAACGTAGAAGGACTTTCTGCAGTTGATGAGCAGATTTTAGTCTCTGATCTTAAACTTCCAGCAGGTGTGGAAGCGCTTTCAGAAGCAACTCAGGTAGTCTTTAAAATTGGGGAATTAGTTACTAAAGAAATGGAAGAACAAATGGCTGCAGATGAAGCTGCTGCAGAAGAAGCTCAATCTGAGGCTGCTGAAGGCGGAGAAGCACCTTCCGAAGGTGAAACTCCGGCTGAAGGCGAAGAAAAAACAGAAGAAGCTCCAGCGGATGCACTTACAGAAGAAAAATCATAATTTTTCTAACTCTTTTATTAGGTCATCGACTTTTTTCATTCCAGGATTTAGTGATATAGCTTTTTGAAGATATTCCTCTGCTTTTTGATTTTCCTTTAACTTTCCTGCATGAAGTCCTGCTTGATAATATACTTCTGGATAATTTGGAAATTTTTGCATTAAATTTTCCCATGATGCTAGTGACGCAAGCTCTCTTTCCCGCTCTTTTTTAAGCGTAATGTAGTTTGAAGCAAGGTAGAAAAGAAGGCTTGAGAGAATAAAAAATAGGAAAAAAAGCGACAGAAGCATGATGCGTGAATACATTTTTTTTCTTGCGGTAATGGTGCGGTAAAAATGCGGTAATAATGAGCTCATGCCCTATTATCTCAATTCAGAGAAGTAGTGTCAAAGTTGACATGCGTTTTTTATCTCTATATACTACCTTTAAGAAGACTGGTTGAGTCAGTTTTTAAAGAGCGTGTAGGTCCCTTACTGTCAAGTTAAGGGAAAACGAGGAGAAGGTCTCTTGTATCAAGAGAAATCGGACTTCCAGAAATGGGAAGTATTTGCGGAAACCTTCAGGTTGCAACACCAACCTTAAGAGTTTTTTTAAAGCCTTGTAGTAATACAAGAAGTAAAGAAAAACTTACGTGTTCCCCTAGTCTTCTTCCAAATTCTATATGTGTGGTATTTTTGGCTACGTTGGCAAAAATAATAATACACCCCAGAAGGTGCTTGATGGATTAAAACTCTTGGAATATAGAGGTTATGATTCGTGGGGAATTGCTGTTGAAAAAAATGGAAAGGTTGTTGTGGATAAACATACTGGGAAAATTGGACACGCTAAAACAAATCTTTCCCAAAGCACTATTGGAATAGGACATACCAGATGGGCAACTCATGGAGGAGTTACGGTGGAAAACGCCCATCCTCATACAGATTGTAAAAGTGAAATTGCAGTAGTTCATAATGGTATAGTAGAAAACTATATTACGCTTAAAAAAGAGCTGCTTTCCCTCAATCACACATTCTTATCAGATACAGATACGGAGGTAATAGTACATCTTATAGAAGAAAATCTTAAAAAACATGAGTTTTCTGAAGCAGTTAGAATTTCTTTTAAAAGACTTGAGGGGCTTTCTGCAATTGTAGTAATAGATTCTGCAACGCACACGTTAGTAGCAGCAAAAAATGGTTCACCATTAGTCATAGGAATTGGGAAAGATGAGTTTTTTGTTGCGTCTGATGCTGTAGGGATACTTTCTCACACTAAAAACGTGGTATTTCTGGAAGACAATCAAATGGCTATCCTTTCCTCATCCTTAGACTTTAAAGAAATAGAAACTGGGAATAGTATTCAGCCTGAAGTGACAAAACTTTCCTGGGTGTTTGAAGAAGCAGAGAAAGGAAATCACAAACATTTTTTCATAAAAGAAATTCATGAAGAGCCTAAAGTAATTGAAAATATTGCCCTGCATAGTCTCCCAAGTGTTAAAAAATTAACAGATGACATTGAAAAAGCTTTTGGAACTTTTTTAATTGCATGTGGCTCAGCATCCTACGCAGCTTTAGCAGCTACGTATCTTTTTGCAAAAGTTTCTAAAAAGCACGTGAATTTTGCAGTGGGTTCAGAGTTTAAATATAGCGAGGATTTTATCTCTAAAAAAACGCTTGTTATTCCTATCTCCCAAAGCGGAGAGTCCATAGATGTTATTGAGCCTGTAATCAGAGTTAAAAAACAAAAAAAGGTACGGATTGCGTCTATTGTAAATGTTTTAGGTTCCACACTTTACAGAATGTCTGATACAAAGGTTTTATTAGATGCTGGACCTGAAAAGGCTGTGGTTGCAACAAAAAGTTTTATTGCGATGCTTGCCGTTATCTTTCTTGCCTCTTATACGCTTGCTGGGAAAGAAAAAAAAGGGATTGAACTTCTTCACAAAGCATCTAAAAACGTCGCAAAACTCCTTGAAGACTCATTTGTTAATAAAGTAAAGCTTCTGTCTGAAAAGTTAAAAGATAAAGAGCATGTATATATAATTGGCCGTGGTTTTTCTTATGCAGCAGCGCTTGAGGCAACTCTTAAATTAAAAGAGGCAGCGTATTTACACGCTGAGGCCTTTCCTGGAGGAGAGTTAAAACACGGGGTAATAGCTTTAATAGAAAAAGGAACGCCATGTATAGTTTTTGCGCCTAATGATGAAACATACGCAGAAATCGTCTCAAACGCTCAGGAGATTAAGTCCCGTGGCGGATATATTATAGGGATTGGGCCATTAAATAACCCAGTGTTTGATGAATTTTTAGAAACAGAAGACCTAAAAGAAGCAACTATCTTGCCTCAGGTTGCAGTCTCACATTTATTAGGGTATTACACTGCTCTTGCTCGTGGGGTGGAAGATCCAGATAAACCCAGGAACCTTGCAAAAAGTGTGACTGTAAAATAGCTGAAGATAAACACGAAGAGTATTGAGTTATTTTGCTTTCCAAATCTCTGTATTTGCTGAGGAATACACTCGTTCTAGTTGTAAATCTTGTGGCAGGAAAGGAAGAGTTTCTATATAGTCTTCATATTTTGCCAAATAAATATAGGTAACTTGTTTGTCTTTTAAAATTTTTCTTGCGTCAGCGCTTGACTTGGAAAGTAAAAACGAGAGATCCTTTGTAATGTGTTGCCCAGAGTATTTAGAAACGTAGGATTTATTTCCTGTTGCTGCTGTTGGCTTGTATTTACTCTGAAAAGTACACTTTGAGCAGCTGCTTTCATATACTAGAACATTTCCTTTTTCTAATCTTTTCAATACAGTTAGAGCGTTATATTCATCTTGGCTGATAAATGATGTTTGAGGAATTGGAGAGAAGATGGTAGGAGGTAAAAATTGAAATCTGCGCTTTAAAGAAAATGGAAGTGTAAACGAAAAGTTTTTCTGTAAGATCCCTTCTTGTCCAACCTCGTAGTTTCTTTTAAAGACATATGTTTTTTCCGGAGTAATGACTTTATCATTCTCTAATTTAACAGTTCCTTTTTCAAAGACTAGTTCATTTTCCTCTATGTCTTTTAACATTCCTAGCTGTAGTGATACTTGAGAGCTGGGAAGAATAACTGAATCTACCATAAACGGAAGGTTTATGGATAAGCTTAGTTCTTTATTGGGGGAAGAATAGTTGGGCTCTAAATAATTAGAGTAATAGTTTCTTAAATCAATAATCTTGGTTTCTTGCGTTTTAGATTCATAAGAAAAGCCAATTCTGTAAAGGGGCGTTTGGTACCAGATTGCTTTTAGAGAGCCTCCTAACGTGTCTTCTGAGTAAATTATATGATTCGGGGAAAGATCAGGAAATGCCCTTTTATACCATTTTGAGAATTCTTTCATGCTTAAGATTCTAGTATTTTTTGCTGGTTGCAGGTCTAAATGGTCTGCAAAATAAATAGAGTAGTCTTTAGGATTTAGATCTGCCTCTAGCCCAATAGTAACTTGCCCATAAGTATTTTGCGGCAATTGCTGTGCAAAAACTTGAGTTAAGTTGTTTACATAGGATTTATTAAGTCCAATCGTGGAGTAATCCTGAAGACTATAAAGACTTGGCTGTTTACGTTTATTATTGGTATTATTGTAGCCATTTAACGGGTCACGTGCAGCCCATCTAAACGTAACTATACTTAATTTATTTTCTTTGCTTTGTGCAGGAAGAGCTGCATTTATTTTACTAGGATAATAAGGGACAGACCACCATGTTCCCCAGAGGGCGTATCCATCCAAATCATACTGGTCAGATATGTTAAGAGTTCCGGTAATTCCATACTTTTTTTCCATATAGGACAAAGAATAGGAATCTGTCCACCATGATCCAACTGAAACAGGATAGTATCCAAATATTTTTTTAAATTTTGTAAATACTGTGTCAATTATTTTTTCCCTGTCAGATTGGGTGTATCCGGAAAGAAATAATGATGTTGCCCTGTGCCAGGAGTCGGTTTTGTTATAGGTAACACCTGCATCTTTACATAACTGTGGAGTTACTTCTAGAAAGATTCCTAATTCTTGTTCAGCGTTTATCTTTTTTAGCTCGTTTACTAAATCAGATTTCAATAAAACTTCGTATGTTAATGGCCACGTTGCAGGAAGATCTCTGTTTTTTATCTCACTATACTCAGCCTTAAAACTTTCCAAGTAGCTTTTTGTGTAGGAGGAAATTCTTACAGGGTTAACTATTGTTATAAAAGAATTGTTTTCTGCAAATACTTGCGTGGGTGTAAAAAGTGAGAAGACAAAAATTGAAAGAATGAGAAAAAAAATATATCGCATTATACTTCTGGCCAGGAAGAGATAATAAGCATGTCAGATTTGTATCCTAATTCTTTTACTATCTCTTCAGTTAAAAATGGCATAAGAGGATGCAAGAGTTTTAGCTGGATCATAAAAAGCGAATTAAGTACTAAGAAAGAGTTTTTATCTACTCTGTTTTTTACGTCTTCTATGTAAGTATCCGCAAACTCATGCCAAGAAAATTCATATAGGCGTTCTGCTGCAAGGTTAAATTGATAGCTCTCTAAATATTTTGTAATTTCTGAGGCAAGCTGAGAAATTTTCTCAGCCCACTTTTTATCATTTTCATGCTCAGAAACTTCCTTAAGTTTTTTAATATCACTTTCAAAATCCATAGTGTTTTTCTCCTGTTTCATCTGGATAAACCGTGCCATATTCCAGAGTTTATTTGTAAATTTTCTGGCTGCATCTAGCTTAGGGTAGGATAATGCCTGGTCATTTCCCGTAGCATTTCCATAAACTAAAGCAAACCGTACCGCATCAGCGCCGTACTCTTCTACAAGTTCTAACGGGTTAACTACATTTCCCTTGGATTTACTCATCTTTTTGCCGTACGGGTCATTTACAATTCCATGAAACAGTACATTTTTAAACGGAACTTCATCTGTTATGTAAAGTCCTAACATAACCATTCTGGTAACCCAGGCTTTTAAAATGTCATATGCCGTTTCCATAACACTAGTTGGGTAAAACTTTTCAAAGTCTAATTCTCCTGAGGTTTTTAGAGTTACATAAGGCCACTGTCCTGAAGAAAACCACGTGTCAAAGGTATCAGTGTCTTGAGAGAGTTTTAGAGATTTACATTCAGGGCATTGAGTAGGTGCTTCCCCATCTGTCACTTGCCACGCATCACAATCATCACATTTCCAAGCAGGAATTTGTATTCCCCAGACAATTTGCCTGCTAATATTCCAGTCCCGTAAATTCTCAAGCCATTGAAAATATATTGTTTCAAAGTTTTTAGGATTTATTTTAATATGTCCATCTTTTACTGCTTGAATAGCGCGTTTTGCAAGAGGCTCTACTTTTATAAACCACTGCTCTAAAGGGAGAGGTTCTAAAACGTTTTTACATTTATAACAAAGGTTAAGATTTGTTACGTAATTTTCATCAATTTTTTCCAAAAGCCCCCTTTCCTGCATTTCTTCTACAATTGCTTTTCTTGCCTCCTTAACATACAAGCCCGCAAATTTCCCCGCGTGTTGGTTCATCTTCCCGTCAAACGTAATAACCTGTTTCATGGCAAGATTATGGCGTTTTCCTGTTTCAAAGTCATTAAAGTCATGAGCAGGAGTAATCTTTACAACCCCAGTTCCAAAGCTGGGGTCAACCATCTCGTCTGCAATAACTTTGATCTTTGCTTTTCCTAGGACTGTTTCAATTTCAATCTCTTTTCCTACATACTCTAAGTAGCGTGTATCTTCTGGATGAACAGCTACAGCTGTATCACCAAATTTAGTTTCAGGTCTTGTGGTTGCTAAAACGAGAGGCCCATATTTTATGTAATAAAGAGGTCTAACACGCTCTTCATGAACCACCTCAAGGTCTGAAAAAGAAGTGCCGTCAAATGTGCAGTAGTTTACTAATTTATAATCTCTATAGACTAAGCCGTCTTGAAACATTCTTCTAAATGTTTTATAGACTAAAGAAATAATGTCTTTGTCTAAGGTGTATTTTTCTCTGCTCCAATCTAGCGAAAACCCCAGTTTTCTTAGCTGTGCCTGAATTCCGCCCCTATGTTCTTCTACATATTCATGAATCATGGAAAAAAGAGTTTTTTGATCATAATCTAATCTAGACTTTCCTTGTTCTTTTAGCTTTTTTTCAAACACAAATTGAGTTTCTATTCCTGCGTGGTCTGTACCAGGAAGCCATAATGCTGCTTTCCCTTTCATTCTGTTAAAGCGAATTAAGATATCCTCAACAGTAAACATGGCATGTCCAAAATGAAGCGCACCGTTTGCGTTAGGAGGCGGAAGAATTATGGTAAATTTATCATCAGGCTTCGTGGAGTTAAATGCGTCTGTATTAACCTCTGGTTTAAAATACCCGTTTTTTTCCCACTCTGCATAGATCCCGTCTTCAACTTTTTTATGGTCATAAATTCTCTCCATATTGAGGCTAATTGTAGCACAAAATTGAAATTAGGTACAGAAAGAAGACTTTAGAAAAGGAAAACAACAGAGAAAACAAGAAGGGCTGCAATTACGAAAAACATATGAACAGATGTAAGGCGCGATAGAAAACTTGGGAAAATAATGCCAAGTCTCTGCCCCATTTTGCGCGTTTGTTGTGCGTGTAGATACGCAATAAGAAATATTATAAGTAGTGAAGAAAGTAAAACAGCTTTGGTTGAAATAATTATTATACTTGGCATATTAATTTGAAATAGGTTGTCCATAGGTCACTCTCCCAATATATGAAAGATTTCCATTCCTTCTTACCCACATGTTTTGTTGATCAAAGTCAGTATTTTTATGAAGTTCTTTTGAGAGTAAGTTTGAGATTGCCCTGGGAGCACGCACATTTTTTATAACAAAATTATCCTGGTGTGTAGGCCTATCAAAGGTAATTGAGACGTTTCCCATATTTAATTGTTCTGAGATAATTCCATTTAAATCTGCGTCTATTTCCGTGCATCTTACCTGATCCAGAAGAACAGAATTAATTGCCTCTGACATAAGAGGGCTGTATCTAACTTCTAAGAGTTTTTTAGTGGTAATAACATAGATATGAAGATACCAGTGTACGATTTCTTTAAGAGTTACTCCGCTTCCTGCAAGAAAGGGAACAAAGAAAAAGCCTGCTGCAATTCCTATTTGTCTAAAGAGGAAATATGCTATTGCGCTAGCTACCACGCTCATTAAAAATGTAAATGATAGGTTCTGAAATGTTCTAAAAAGAAGCGGAACATAATGCTCTCTTGTTGCTAAAATAAATTCTTCATGTGGAAACGTTATAAATTTTTCAACATCTTTTTCTTCTAGTCTATCCCTAAATAATTCCTTCAGTGCGCTACTCATAGTGTACACAGTATAAACCCAACACTACAAGAGATTCAGTAAGGTTACTTACAGTAAAACTGTAATCTTGCTTACATTTTTAGAATATCTTATAATCGTGAAGGGTTTTTGATGCCGACAACTCAGCAAGAAAAACTTATAAGTTTCTTCCAAAAGTACAAAAAAGTCTCATATAAAAAGGGACGAATTATTATCAATTCCCAAGATACACCACAAGGAGTTTACTATGTTCAAAAAGGATTTGTAAAAGATAGTGCTGATTCAAGAGATGGAAAAAGTATAACCTTGATCCTTTTTAAAGAAGGAGATATATTCCCCTACAATTGGGTTTTTAACGATATTCAGAATTTTCATACGTTTGAGTCATATACAGACTCAACAATTCTTCGTGCGCCAAAGGAAGAATTTGTAGAGTTTTTACTTAAAAACCCAGACGTATCTCTAGCGGTAACTCAGCGAATACTGCTTAGGTTGCGCGGAATTCTTCAAAGGCTCCAGGATTTTGCGTTTGGAAGTGCTTACGAGCGCATATCATCTATACTTGTAATTACGGCGGAACGGTTTGGAGAGAAACAAAAAGATGGAATAAGGATCACTATCCCTCTCTCTCATAGAGAAATTGCAGAACTTGTGGGGATAACCAGAGAAACCGCAAGTATTGAGATTAAAAAACTTGAGAAAGATAACATTATCTTGCGAAAATCAAAATACTATCTGGTAAAAGACATAAAGACGCTTCGTAAAAACTCCCCTTCTCGATTTGGTTAACTTTAAAGCTTCCAGATATATACTTATTGAGAATAATATGTGTATGTACACAAAATATCTTAAAATATGAAAATAGGAATATTTTGAGTATAATAAGCAATATGTCAGATATTAATCAGTATTCTAAGGTACTCTTCGGATTTTTCACTCAAGAAAGGATAAAAACAGGAATACAGGGA
>CAZITH010000030.1:0-3132 GCA_964542125.1 uncultured Gammaproteobacteria bacterium
GCGTCAGACTTTCGTCCATTGCGCAAGATTCCCAGTTGCTGCCACCCGTAGGTGTGGAGCCCGTGTCTCAGTGCCCCTGTGTCTGGTCAACCTCTCAGTCCAGATACCCGTCATAGCCTTGGTAGGCTTTTACCCCACCAACTAGCTGATAGGACGCATGCTCCTCTTTTAGCGGGAAGTTAATCCCTTTCATCTTGCGACATATGGAACATTAGCCCGTCTTTCGACAGGTTATTTTCCACTAAAAGGTAGATTCATACGCGTTACTCACCCGTCCGCCACTGTCTTGTATTGCTACTCAACCGTTCGACTTGCATACCTAAAGCACACCGCCAGCGTTCATCCTGAACCAGGATCAAATTCTCAAAAAAAATTGCGAAGCAACTTTTTGCAGTCCCATGAAGCCCAAAGGGCAAAGTGGGACAAAAAATATACCTCGACTTTTGTAGTTTAATCCTGCTTTGTTATCAAAGGATTTTTGGATGTGAATCATAGATTCACGCACAAAAAATCAATCTTAGAAAGCAGTATTATTTTTTCAATCAAAAAGGTATCCTTAGAATTCCGTAAGGAATTCGCAGGAGCTTTCTGAAAGAAAGTTCCTACCACTTTCCAAGCATCTTTTATATTCCGATGCTTACAATTATTCATCGGAACACTAAATTGTTAAGGTGCAAATTTGGAAAAACACGAGCGCTGAAGAAAACTGCAATCACTTGCAGATTTTGAAGAAGAATATATGTTAATTACTCGTTATCATTCAAAACCATGATTCGTCTAGCTTCAAAACTCGTAAAATCATTATATGCTCTTTCTGAGCCTATGTCAAGATCAAATTAACCGCTCTATATATTCCAGCTATTCCTTTTCAAAGTGTTCATAGACTGCCTTGGAAATCTTTGCTATTACGTCTACAGCTATCTGGGGATCTTTTGTGTTAGACATAACTACTATTACATAATCTCCCTTAGGCGCATACACAATTCCCGCGTCATGCTTATAACCATCTAATTCTCCAGTTTTATGCCCCACTTCAATCTTTTCGGGCAGGTACTTTGGGATTCTATCATTGATTTCTTGATCCTTTAAAATATCAAGCATTTTTTGCGTTGTTTCTTTCCCTGCAAGCTTTCCTTTGTATAGTTCTTCATAGAATAAGGCAATATCTGACGCGGTAGACGTGGGGGGATTACCCGTTTTAGAAGAATTTAATCCGTTTTTTTTAAGAAATGCAGAAACTGTCCCCACCCCCACCTCCTGCATTAAGGATAAAGCTGCATAATTATTAGAAACAACTATCATTTGATTTACTGCGCGTCCTACGTCTATTTCTAATGTCCCTTCTTTTAATTCAGCTGACTCGGTTGCAATTCCGAAAGACTTATTAAGACTTGCTATGTCTTTTACTAATATTTTATCCGGATCAAGACTCCCTGTTTCAATTTCTTTCATAGCAACAGCCATAACCCACAACTTATATAAACTTGCGGTTTCAAAAACTTTATCACCATTTAGCGTATAGCTCTCACCTGTCTTAAGATTTTTTATGCTTACTGCATAATCCCCGTCCGCATCTTTTAGCTGATCTAATACTACATTTTGAAGTCTTTCTGGAAAAATAATTTTTGCAATAGAAGCAACTGAGGCTGTGATACTTTTTGCAACAGGACTTAAAACTTGTTTCTGAAATACATTTTCTTGTATACCCTTAAAAATAACTATGCAGATAAAAACGATAAAAACCAGGCTTAAAGAGGAATAAATGAACTTAATTAACTTAGCGGTTTTCTTTCTTGCAGTGTGGTTATTGGGCGTTTTATAAACATATTCATACTTATGCATACGCTGCCCCTATCTTAATCCTCCTGTAACTTTTACCCTATTTAATGTTTCTGGATCATTTAAAAGTTTTGCGCATCCGCGTACCACAGTAGTTAATGGATCATCCACAAGAGTTACAGGAATTTTAGTCTTTTCCATAATAAGGTCATCTACTCCTGGCAAAAGTGAACCTCCGCCCGTCAGTAAAATCCCGCGCTCTAAAATGTCTGCTGTCAACTCTGGCGGTGTTTCTTCTATGACGTTTATAACTTCATCCACTATATTAGAAATAACGGGGCTTATGGCCTCACGTATCTCACTTTCCGTAATCCTTAAGCTTCTCGGAAGGCCTGTTTCTATGTCCCTTCCTCTAATCAATGCAACTTTTTCCCCGCGCCCGCCTTCATCTATTTCTACATCTTCAAATTTTTCATCAGACTTTTGAGTTTTGACTTTTGATCTTTGAGTTTTTCTGTATGCGCTTCCTATTCCCATTTTCACTTCTTCTGCAGTTTTTTCTCCTATCAGAAGTCCGTGACGCAACCTAATGTAGTGAATTATTGCTGCATCCATATCATTTCCCGCAACTTTTAGAGATCTGTTTACCACAATTCCCCCCAAAGAAATAACGGCAATCTCTGTGGTCCCTCCGCCTATATCTACTGTTAAAACTCCTGTGGGTTCAAAAACAGAAATGTTGGCACCAATTGCTGCAGCCATAGGCTCTTCTATGAGATAACATGCACGTGCTCCCGCAGTAAGCGCAGCCTCCCACACAGCGCGTCTTTCTACCTCAGTTACTCCAGATGGAATTCCCACTACAACCCTGGGACGAGCCAAATATGGCATAGGAGAACCTATCTCATGAACTCTGCGGATATAATACTGAAGCATGCTTGCTGCGGCATCAAAATCAGAAATCACACCGTGTTCTAAAGGTTTTATTGCTGAAATTGTTCCTGGGGTTTTGCCAACCATTTTTTTGGCTTCAGTCCCTATGGCAATAACCTTTTTGGTTTTATTGTGGCGCGCTACAATGGAAGGCTCTCTTATAGCAATCCCTTTTCCTTTTACATACACCAAAGTATTTGCGGTACCTAAATCTATTCCTAGATCATGAGAAAAAAATGAAAGTATTGAGTCAAACATAGAAAAAACTTCCTGAATTTCGGCAGGTTTATATTGATTAGTATACTAATCTTGATCTCAAAATTCAAAGTGCAAAAGAGTAAGTTATGGTGTGGGAGTGGGTGTATGTGTAGGGGTTGGGGTGTTTGTTGGTGTAGGGGTTGGGGTGTTTGTTGGTGTAGG
>CAZITH010000030.1:3232-6657 GCA_964542125.1 uncultured Gammaproteobacteria bacterium
GTGTAGGGGTTGGGGTGTTTGTTGGTGTAGGGGTTGGGGTGTTTGTTGGTGTAGGAGTTGGGGTGTTTGTTGGTGTAGGAGTTGGGGTGTTTGTTGGTGTAGGAGTTGGGGTGTTTGTAGGAGTTGCTTTAACTGTAGGTGTTGGGGATTTTAGAAGCGTTCCGCTGGGAATGACATTCTGGGAATTAGGATTATTTTGAACTGTAGTTAAATCTTCTTTTAATGCTGACTTATCAGAAGAAATTGATTGTGATTCATCAGGACTTGGTACAATTGTAGCAGTCTTTTTCCCAAAAGAATTTGCTATATAGCTGCCGCCTTGTAATCCTACCACTATTGCAACCACAATTCCAAGCCCTATGGCAAGACTAATGTATAGTTCTTTATTTTGAATTTTGCTGCCTTCTTCTTTAGGTTGACGCGCTACTTCTTCCATCTTAGTAAGGTTATCCGGGTTATATAATATTACATAGAACGCATTTTTATGCAAGTCTTCCCTTGTACTGCAGTACTGCCTTTGATACACTAATGGGATTAATGAAGAGCTTTGCAGTTTTTTTTAACCGCGCATTTTCATACTCATTCTACGCTATAGTATTTCTAACACCACTAGTTTTGCATCCTAAAACGTTTGAGCTTTTTGAGTTTAACAAGTTGTGGGTTACCTTTGGAATAAGCGTTATTATTCTTTTTCTATGGATCACAAAAATGATTTTGGCAAAAAAGATCATCTTTAAACGCACTCCTTTTGATATTCCCATTCTGTTATTCCTAGCGTCCCAAATTATCTCAACCATTTTTTCCATAGAGCCCCATACATCTTTCTGGGGTTATTATGGAAGGTTTAATGGGGGACTCACTTCCATTACTGCATACATTTTTCTCTATTATGCTCTGATTTCAAATTTTTATCATGACAAAGAGAATTTATTTAACGGCGTAAGCTTTAAAATTCTTGTTGTAAGTCTACTAACTGGCGCTGTAGTTGCTCTCTGGGGATTTAGCTCACATTTTGGATATGACCTAACATGTCTTACTTTCAGAGGCACACTTGATGTATCCTGCTGGACAGATTCTTTCCAGCCTACAGTAAGACTTTTTTCTACCATGGGCCAGCCTAATTGGCTTGCAGCATATTTTTCCATTCTTATTCCTATATCCCTTGCGTTAAGTATTTTTTACGGAAATAATATCTTGAATAATAAAAACGGATTTTCTCTAGATAAAAAAACGTTCATTTCTTTTGGGCTCATACTTCTTACCGTGCTTCTTTTTATAGAAGTTTTGTGGACACAATCCCAATCTGGATATGCAGGACTACTCATAGGTCTTTTATTTTTTATTGGAGGAAGTCTATTTTTACTACAGATACATTCTAAAAATCTTTCTGAGAATTATAAAAAATCTTCTATAAAAATTGGAGTTGGAGTTTTACTTCTTTGTTTTGCATTTTCGTTTTTCTCTAACAACACGCTCCAGAGAAAAATCCCATTTTTGACTTATGCAGGCATTCAAAACTTAATAAGTCCTACAAAAACAGCTCCTGCAAAAACTGCTCCAGTAGAAAAACCTGTGGGGGAATTGGGTGGATCTGATTCAGGCAAAATAAGACTTGCGGTTTGGAAGGGAGCTATAGAAATATTTAAATCTCATCCTCTTTTTGGATCTGGTGTTGAGACCTTTGCCTATGCATATTACCTGAAAAAACCTATAGAGCATAATTTGCTTTCTGAGTGGGATTACTTATATAACAAAGCTCACAACGAATACTTAAATTATCTTGCAACTACGGGGATATTTGGATTAGGGACCTATCTTCTTATGATTGTGTTTGTTTTTTATGTTGGGTTAAAAGAACTTTTAAAATTCACAAAATCCAGTATTGAAAAAGCTGAAGATTTACTTGCTCCGCTTCTCATTCTAGCTTTATTGTCTGGGTACATTTCTATTTTAGTATCTAACTTTTTTGGATTTTCAGTTGTTGTTATCAACCTGTACTTTTTCTTGATTCCTGCTTTTATTTGGGCATTTTCTTCTCAAAAAACAATAGAGGAAACGTATGAGTACTCCATGCAGCCTATGAAACTTATTGGTATTATTGGACTTGGAATATTCTGCTTATACATCGAATTGGTGCTCTTAAAGATTTGGTTTGCAGACCAGAGTTATTCGTTGGGATACAATTTAGACCGCGCGCAGGAATACGTGATGGCAAATCCTAGCTTAGAAGATGCAGTAAAACTTTTCCCTGATGAAGATTTATACAATTCAGAACTGTCGTTAAATCTTGCTACGTTAGGGCTTCTTTTCTATCAGCAAAATCAAAAAGATAATGGAGATATTTACATTCAGCGCGCACTGCAGATTTCTGACAGGGTAGTTCATGATCATCCTAATAATATAGTTTTCTATAAAACGAGAATCCAGCTGTTATTTATTTTATCCCAATTAGATCCCAAGAAAATAAATGAAAAATACTACAATCAAGCAATTGATGCCATAGACTATACCATGACACTTGCCCCCACGGATGCAAAAGTTGCGTATAATGCAGGACTCCTTTACGGTCAGGCTGGAGACATACAGCACGCTGAGGAATTTTTGGATAAAGCAATCTATCTAAAGCCTAATTATAAAGAACCCAGATATGCTATAAGCGTATATCTCATACAGCAAGCAAAGGAAGAACACGATGCGGCTAAAAAAGAGGCTCTTATTAAAAAAGCCCATGACCAGCTTTCCTATATACTTTCAAGCATTAGTCCTGAAGATAAACCTACCAAAGATCTTCTAAAAAGTATTGAGTAATTTTGATTTTTACGCTTAACATACTATATAATCTGTACCAATGTACAAAATAGTCACTACTCCCGACCCAATTCTGGTAAGCCATTCTAAAAAAGTTACAGAATTTAATGCAAAACTCCATGAAACTTTAGTTCAAATGGAAGAAACCTTGCGAGCCACAAAAGACCCAGTAGGTGTAGGTTTGGCGGCACCACAAGTAGGACTTGCCCTAAGAATTTTCCAGATGAAACCCAAGGAAGACTCCCCTGTCACGTCTTTTATTAATCCGGAAATTATAGAAAGGTCTTCTGATGCACAAATTCCAGAACACAAAAATTCTCAAAAAGTAGAATCTAGAAAGCCTAGAAAAGGAAAGCTTTTAGAGGGCTGTCTTTCTATTCCTGACATTTGGGGACATGTCACAAGAAATAAAGAAGTTACTTTAAGGTGGCAAGATGAAAAAGGAAAAGCTCACCAAAAACATTTCAGAGGATTTCCTGCGGTTATTGTGCAGCATGAAGTAGATCACTTAAATGGAATTTTATTCACAAAACACGTAATGGAACAAAAAGAACAACTGTATAAGTCGCATAAAAATGAACAAGGTGAAGACGAATTTGACGAAGTCAATATCTAGA
>CAZITH010000030.1:6757-11004 GCA_964542125.1 uncultured Gammaproteobacteria bacterium
AAGTCGCATAAAAATGAACAAGGTGAAGACGAATTTGACGAAGTCAATATCTAGAATTTTATGCGACTTGCTGTCCTCGGCTTCGCCTGCGGTCCTAAAGAGTCGCAAAGATGAAAACGGTGAAGATGTATTTGATAAAGTGAATATATAATGTCTGATTTAGATCTTGCTATAAAAGCCGCAACAGAGGCTGGACAAATAATACAGGAGGGATTTCTAAAAACCCACAATATTTCTAAAAAACCTGACAAAGGATTCGTTACAGAGATAGATACTGCTTCAGAGAAAAAAATTCTTGAAATACTGGGAAGCTCCCACGCAATTCTTGCTGAAGAAACAAAATCAACTATCCCAAATGAAGAAACGTACTGGGCTATAGATCCGCTTGACGGTACCACTAACTTTATAAGGGGTCTTCCCTATTTTGCAGTCTCAATTGCTCTGATGAAAAGTAACATACCTGTTATTGGTGTTGTCTACAATCCCATACCTGACGAGCTTTTTTCAGCAGAACTGCACATGGGATCATTTTTAAATGGAACAAGAATTCATACTTCAGACAAAAATAATTTAATTTTCGTAAATTCTGGATATAACCTGGAACACAAAATAAAATACGCAGAAAATGTAAAAAATCTTATTCCACACTATAATCTGAGAAAATTGGGGTCAACTGCTTATGAATTAGCGAGTATGGCACGAGGAGTAGTTGATGGATTTATTGCTTGGGGAGATGAGTTATGGGATCACGCAGCTGGGATATTATTAGTAAGGGAAGCTGGCGGAATTGTAACAGATTGGGAGGGAAATGAATGGACCAGTGACACAAATTACGTTCTTGCAGCCAATAAAACCATCCACCCTCAACTTCTTAAGACTATTTCTTCTTACAGTAATTAAGAGTGTTGGCTATTTTCCCCGCAGATAATTCTCTAACGCCTGTTCTCTCTTTGAGGTTTCGGTATGGAGAAACAGCTCTGCAACCTCTAACCCTTCTACCAAGCTTTGTCTAACACCCTGAAGCCTTCTTTTTTTATCAGGGCCTTCAAGTTTTGTGAAAGGAGGTGTTCCTCTATACATGTCAGCTTCTTCCCCAATATATTGCCTTAATTGAGAAAGTTCTTCTTCTGTTCCTGTGTTCATGATTAAAAACCTCACTCGAGCAGCCATCTGCGCATAAGGTTTTAGCTTGATAACATCCCTGGAAAGATACCGGCCTATAAACATCTTTAACTCCCTACTGCTTCTTGCATCTTCAAAACTTGATGTGACCCCGTCCATTTCAGCAATATGAGCAAGCGTCTGGAACATGAGGAATCTCTCAAATTCACGCTCCCGTATTAACTTTGCTCCAATTCTACTGTATTTATTCTCCGTCATCTTACCCACCAATAATTCTCTTATTAAATCTACCCAAACATGTGACACTATCATTCTGGACCGGGGGGTATTTACGCGCTTTCGGGAATCCAGATTTGCTGCACGCATTATTTTCTCAACCGTATCCACCCGGGAGTCTTTTTGTGCATTAATAAACCCCGCTTCTGTAAGTTGAGAGGCTGCGTCTTCCGCCATTTTCTGCATATCCAGAGGTTTCACTCCTTCCTGCTGCATGGCAACAGACAAACTGTGAACTAATGCAACAACCTGATGGGTTTTTTCAATTTCACGGCCGGTTTGCGGGTCATATGCTTCCCTCACATGGTCTGCCATCCTGATCCCGGCCTCCACATCTTCCGGCTTAGACCATCTCACATTGGCTTGTTTATTAACTTTTCTGTATGACTTCAGGAATAACTCCCCTTTGTATCTGTGATGTCTGATACGATCATCTCCCGGAATTAAAAAGGCAGTATGCTGCCCAAATGCTTCCCTTTGACGGTCTGCGTTTTCAGAAACAAAAACCTGTTCAGACTCTATCAGCCTGTGCTGCAAACTTTTCGCCCTTTTTAACACATGCCGCTCTAAATTATTAGCTGTACCTTCTTTTTTTGTACTCATGCACAGATTATACCACCCAAAAACGTTAAAGCTTCCCTTGGAAAGATTTTTATAATAATTTCATGCTATTTTCTTACTCAAATATTACAACTTTAAAAATTTTTATTTTTATAGTATAATAACTTACTATGGGACGAATAGAAAAGGGACCATTTGTGAGAACGCAAGTTCCTCCAGAGCAAACAGAAAGGTTAGGGTTTGTATATGGTCAAGTACGCGCTACTACAAAGGGACTTCTGGAAAGAGGTGGGGCTATTTTACATGGTGGCATAATTGTTGCACACAGAATTGAAGATTTAGATCTAGACAAACTTTCTCCAGCGCAGGAACAAGTCCTTTCTGAAAAGGGTATGCTTTCCGCACGAGTAAGCAGACTAAGAGCTGTTTTGCCTGAAGGCATTCACCCGCCTGGACAGGAATATGCGCATATAATTTCCCCACATGTACTTGAGAAATTATTTATAAACGATCAAGCGTACGGAAGAGCTGAAATAAGGATAGGGAGAAGTGACTCAACTTCTACGCCTATCTATTACTATTATTCACTCACAGGGGCGCTTGCAAATCATATTAAGGCAATCCTTCTTCATGAAGGATTTGTGAACCCCTCTTTTGTTGAGGGAACCAGATTCGCTAATAACATTCTCGCTGATATAGCAAGGGAAAATGAGAAGAAAAACAAACAAAAACCTCTCATCTTCTAATTCTTTGTGTGTGCCTGTGATAAAATAGGTAAATGAAAAAAGTTGTTTTTTTTGGATCTGGTTATTATGTAATTCCCATCATTGAAGTTTTAAAAACCAAGGGATTATCATTGGTAGTTACTACGGAATCTGAAGGAAAACTCCTTAGCTATTTAAAATCGAACAACATTCCCCACCTCTGCTCTCACCTAAAAAATCCAGATGATATTCAAAAAATAGAAAATTTGAAACCTGATATTGGAGTGTTAGCGTCATATGGTGCCATTTTGCCTAAAAAAATTCTAGAGCTTTTTCCAGAAGGAATTTTAAATGTCCACCCTAGTCTTCTTCCTAAATTTAAAGGTCCTAGTCCTATTCAATTCACAATTCTTTCAGGAGATAAAGAAACTGGCGTTTCAATTATTATATTAGATGATAAAGTGGACCACGGCCCTATTGCCCTGCAGGAAAAAATTCAACTAGATGGTTCTGAGACTTTTCAAAGTCTTTTAGAAAATTTATTTTCTAAAGGAGCAGAATTAGTAGATCAAGTTTTGAAAATAAAAAATCCTGATTTCACAGCGCAAGATGACTCCCAAGAGTCCTGGTCATATAAAATTAAAAAAACTGACGGGGAAATAGAGCTTAATAACCCACCAAAACCAGAAGAATTAGATAGAAAAATTAGAGCATATTTCCCCTGGCCAGGTGTGTTTTTTACTTCGAATATTGGAGGCAAGAAGAAATATATTAAGCTGTTGCCTGAACATCAAATCCAAGTAGAGGGGAAAAATCCTATGGACTTTAAAAGTTTCAAAAACGGCTACGGAAAAGAAGCCCTAGACATTTTAGAAAAACTCGGTTTTAATTAGAATCGCACTTATTTTCCATGAAAGAAAGAAGTTATGTTGTAGATTTTTTACGTCTTGTTGCAATTCTTGCTGTGGTTTTAATCCACACCACTAACACCTCCATGCAGCTGGGGTATTACAAAATAGACCTCATGCCGCTTTCATTTTTCTTAAACCATTTTGCCCGTTTTGCGGTAGGAACTTTTTTTGCAATTTCAGGCTATTTACTGGCTGCGCGGTATAACCCAAAAGGCTCATTGTTTTCGTTTTACAAAAGGAGACTTTCTAGACTCTTAATTCCCTATATTGTTTGGAGTGCAATTTACCACATCTCTGTATATGATTTTAAGGTTTCAAGCGTATTTTCTGTAAACTTCCTTCAAAACTTGCTATCTGGAAACGCTTCATATCAACTATACTTTATTCCCACAATTATAGTTCTCTACTTTTTCTTTCCATTTTTCATGAGGCTTAAAAAATTCTTTTTCTCAAATATCTTTTTATCTATCTTTTTTACTACCCAATTACTTCTTCTTTTATATATGTATTTTGCGCAAGACTCATTTAACCTAATTCTTCACCCAACACTCAGAAACGCATTTATAAATAGTCTGCCGTTTTTAATAGGTGGTGCTGTGGGATTAAATCCGGATATTTTAAAATCCATTAAAAAATTGAGATGGGTAATTTTCTTTACAGCTGTGGGATCTTT
>CAZITH010000031.1:0-10989 GCA_964542125.1 uncultured Gammaproteobacteria bacterium
ACTGTAGGCAACAAAAGTGTGCCTGCAGTTGCAATTTCAAAATGAGACATAATTCCAATGGTAAAAAAGATAAGAGGTATAAAATACTTTCTACCGTTATACGACTGCACCACAGAATACAGTAAAAAAACTGTTAACGGCGTTATAACAAATGGGGGCCATATAAAACGCGATTGAGAAATTATTCCTGGCGAAAGACCGATAAAAAATCCAATCAACAAAGAACTTTTTGTTCCTAAATCCTTTCTAAATAAAAATACTGAAAGAAAAACTGTTAAAACACCTAGAAGAAGCATCAGCACCATTCCGCCATACGGGTCTTCTCTAAATAAAACGAAAGGAATAATCAGCAAGTAATACCATCCTGGACCTTGAAAAAATCCACCTATTCCACCTACTTCAGCTCCTATCAGAGTTAAATGTCTATCTATGACTATACTTCTAACAGCTTGATAAAAAAGGCCCTGATCAAATCCAAAGAGATAGTTTCCTGATAATATTTCAATCGCACGGGGAATTGTGCTAACAAAAATTAAAACAACTGAAGAAAAAAGGAATAAATGTCTTTTAAAAAAGATCATGGTTTTTTGACAACAAAAACCATTGCCATTCCTATATTAAACCGTTTTTTTGAAATTATTACAAATCCTGCGGACTTCAACATTCTCTCAAGTTTTTTTACATTAAAAGAATGGAGATGGGAATGGTTCCAAACATTTCCTCTACTCAACCTCCACAAATACCAAACTATAGTAAACAATAAACTGCCTGAGTCTAACTCTATTACTGCTCTCCCGTTTCTTTTTAAAACTCTTTTTATTTCTTGAAGGGTTTTTTTAGGATCATCTACATGTTCTAAGACTTCAGTGCATATTACAAGCTCAAAAGTGCTGGCCCTGTAGGGTAACTTATCTGCATCTGACACAGAAAATTTTATTTTTGGGTATTTCTTTTTTCCAAATGCTATTGCTTTATCATAAATATCTATACCGTAACATTTTGCATGAGGATATTTCTTTGAAACTCTGGATAAAAACCATCCAGACGCACATCCTACATCCAGAATTGTTTTTGGTTTTATATCAATTCCTGAAAGAACTGCATTTAATTTATTAAAGTGCCACGCTTTCTGAAGTACATTATTTTTTACGCCGCTTTGGTAATAATTTGGCGGAACTTGTTCTATAACGTGTTTATGATTATTTTTTTTCATTTGATCAGCAGTAGCAGTATAACATAACTTTTCTACATTATATTGATATTCTAATAATATATGAAATAATAATATTTGCTAGACTAGATGAGAAGAGCAATAGATTTTATCATAAAAAATTTGTATAGTGTTTTATTTTGCGTAGTAATTGCGTTAGGGTTATTTCTTAGGTCGTATAATTTTATAGATAGAATAGACTACGGAAGTGATACAGCAAGAGACATTTTAATTGCACAAGAAGCACTTAAGATCCACAGCTTACCCTTATTTGCGTCATTCAGCTCAACAGGACCATATGTTTTTGGCCCTCAGTTTTACTGGACAAATATGCTTTCTTATTATATTTTCCCTACTTCTATTGCACCTTTTCTATTACTTTTTGTAACAGGCGTATTAAGCATTGGCGCCATGATGCATATTGGAAAATTATTGGGAGGAGAAAAAATATCTATAATTTCAGGTCTTCTTATCGCACTATCTCCTCAATTTATTTCAAGATCTATTTCCCTAACCCAGCATAGTTATTTAGGCCACTTATCAATTTTCTCACTATTATTTTTTGTTTTAGTTTTTAAAAGCAGAAAAGTAATTTATTCATTCCTCTTTGGGTTATTAGTTGGTCTTGCTACAATGTTCCACTATGCTGGTATTAATCTGGTATTTCTCGCATTTTTTCTATTTCTTGTTCCAAAAACAAGTTTTAAAAAAAGAATTTTATTCCTGCTTTTCTTTTCAGTTGGGTTTACCATCATGTGGATTCCTTTATTGTATTGGGATAGTTTTCAAAATTTTGCAAACCTAAGAAATTTCTTGGACTTTATCTTCATAGGACAAAACAGAATTTATGTTCCTAATAGCTGGAGAATATTTCTCTTTAACTTTTTACCTTCTTACTGGAGTAATGTGGTTGGGGGTTATACCGCAATAGTTTATAGCATTCTTACAGTATTTATTTTTTTTCTTGGCTACAACATTTTAAAAAGAAAGCTGGATAAAAATTGGATTACAATATTTTCATCATTTTTATTACTTCTTATTATTAACCGGTACTATAAAGGTGAACGTTTTGATGGATATGTAATATATCTTGCCCCATTCATATTTATTATAACCGCGTGGACAATTTCACAATTTTCACTTTTACACTGGAGAAAAACACCTCTGAAATTCTTTTGGGTTTTATTTCTAATAATTATACTTTTTGGCTCATTTTTTAATGCAAAACAGTTTATTTTTTTCAAAAACACGCATATGGATAGGATTTACGCTGACGAGAAATTGCTTGTGTCTGCTTTTCCACGTAGGTCATTTGCAATTTATGATTTCTTATATAAATCAACTGATGAAAGTCACGCGCTATCCGTTGTACTACAAAATCACGGCCTTTCAGATCCTAACGGAATTCCTATAGGCATTTCTGATATGTCATTTTCAGTAGACAAAACGCTTCTAATTAAAAATTCGAATTTTATACTGTTAGATCCCAAAAAAATTGATGTTAATTCCAGAGACTGGAAAAGGAAAAACCAAGCTGATGTGTATGAAGATAGTATCGGGTGGGCCAGAAATACAAAGTTAAACTCAACATTTAATATTATGGAATTTATAAAAAGCAAGCTTCGGAAGATCTAGTGAATTCTCTTTTGGACTGTAATTCCACCCTTCACCTTTACATTTGAAATAATCTTACCATCACCCTCTCTCACTTTTAACCAATCCTTAATTCTTCCCTCATATCCTGGATCAGGCTCAATAATAAGATAAAACAGTTCTTCTTTTTTCTGGGAAGGTGTATACCCGTATGTCTTTTTCCCATACCAGCTAAAAAGATATCTATATGTATAATCATGCACAGCAGGAGTATATGCTATGAAATTGAAATTTTTATTTTTTGATTCTTTATAAATATAGTCAACTGCTGTTAGCTGATTTCTATAAACTGCTGCGTTTCCTTCCCATAACGGCTTTTTTAAATCAAAAAATAGCTGTACCGGCTTTACATTTATATAGATAAGGAAAAATAAAATTATTAGTCCAAACAAAACGTTCTTTCTTATTATTGAAGTTAATAAAATGGAGATACCAATAATATATAAAACAGGAAGACCTACTAAATAATGTCCCCACACAGCTCTTGCAAAAAGTGAACTTCCAGTTAAAAAAGTGAAGAAAATAATACCCAGGGAAACAAGCAGTTGCTTTTCTACTCTTTGAAGATTTTTCCTGAAAAGAATTGCCATTCCAATTATTAAAATTAAAAACACATAAAAAATTAGCTGATTTTCAAACCCATATGTTTCTTTCATTTGGCCCATTAAGGTAAATAATCTGTCTGGCAATACAGGAAAAAAGTTCTGTAAATCAAATATTTTTTGATCACCCCCATGCATTTGAAATAATGATTTTGTCATAACAAAATTATGACGTAACTCAAAAAATAACCGCGGGAAAAGTGTTATAAGAAATCCTAAAATTAAACCGGGCAAGTATTTATTTATAATCTTTTTCCTATAGAGATATAAAAGAACAAATATGATTCCTGTAATAAACAGCACTCCAAAAACTATTTCTGCGTCTAAAATTAATCCAAGGAAAAAACCCAGTACCACATAAAACGAGAAAGTATTTTTTTTAATTTTTTGCATGTAAAAAATTATTATTAAGACTGAGACAACCAAAGTGGGTGCAATATTTGGATTCCAAATTTGATTTGAGAAACCTACCATCACTGATGACACAGATACTAACGACGCAATAATAAGCCCTAGTTTTTTTGAGTTAAGAATAACCCCTAAATAGTAACCCAACATAATACATACAGTACCAATTAACACCATGTAAAAAGCTATTCCCTGCGGATTACCTTGAAATACAATGAATGCAGGGGTTAAAATGTAATACCACCACGGTCCGTAATAAAGACCTCCTAATCCCGTTGTCTGACCAATCAGAGGAATTTTGTGTGATTCAAAAATATTTTGCACCTGGAGAAGATCTCGTCCAACATCATAGGTAAATGCAAAAGAATTTGTGAGAACTCCGCTAATTCTTAGGTAAAAACCTACTCCTACTATTATGCAAAGTAATATATACAAAAGTTTAGTTTTATGTTTTAAGAAAATACTTAAGCTGGTTGTTTTTTCTTCTTTTTTCTTACTCATATCTATCTGAGAAAATGATTGCAGGAGAGCCGTTTAAATAATAAATGGTTTTTCCTATGTTATCTGGAAGATCTCCAGGTCTGCCTAAAAACACAGTGTTTCTTTTAAATTTATCCTTATCCCAATTAATTTCTCTAAATTCATATTTACCAAATGCTGTATGCGACTGATTAAATCCTCCACCTTTCGTTCCTCCTTCTGATAGGTATTTTACAGGATTATATTTTAGATAAAAAAGAAAGAATATATATGACTGGTCAAGCGGCGGCTGGTTAACAACCACTACATGATCAAATTTTTCTGCCTTTTTTGTAGTATACTCTACTGCCTCTTTCCACCCAAATTGCCAATATTCAGAATCATAATAATTTAGCTGAATAAAATACTGATTTAAATAATAAAAAATATTTAATGAAATGATAAGAAAAATAATGAGATATATAGGAATAGAGATATAAAATCTCTTTTTTTGAAGATAAAAAATTGTAAAGAGCATGCCTAATGCCGTAAGAACTTCATAAGAAGGGATAGTGTTAATGCTTCTTACAGCATGCGGAACATCTATGGTAACTGATGCTGGAATAGGCGCTAGAAGAAGATAAAGGATTATAAATGTTTTAACTTTCTTATCCACATCTAAGAAAATAAGCATATAAATTCCAATGAGAATAAAAGGAAGAGTAAACAAATACAAATTCCCCATAAATGGAGCATGATGACGAGCAACATCCCCTCTATAAAATAACCAATTTGGCTCAAAGTGAGACAAATACCCTGCTGCAAATGCCTTTAAATATTCTATTCGTCTGTTATCAATCACAGCGCCTATTTTATTAGAGGATTTTATGTCCCTTTCTATTTTTTCTTTATTTGCTGATAATAATTTTGTGGTGTCTGTAAAAATACTAACGCCCTTTGCTCTTGCTAACGCGTTTGGATTTTGAAAGATAAAAAGAACCATGGGAATTGCTACTATAATTCCTGCTATGATACTTGCGCCAATTACTGTTTTATTTATCTTTAAAAGTTTTTTCCCGTACAAAAGAATTAATAACAGTAATAAAAGTGGCGTATAAACTTTTTCGCTTTGATAAATATACAAATTCAGTGCAGCAAAAATGCCTGAGAAAATGAGAAATTGAGGTTTTTTAAGCCCTTTTAGGAAAAAATAAATTACTGCAAGATTACAGGTCAGTCCTACACCAGCTTCAAATCCAACTCTTGAGAATTGAATATGCCAGGGAGAAATTGCCATAAGCTGAGAAACAGTCAAGGCAAACATGTTAGGATTTATTTTCCTACCAGCAAGATGAAAACCCTTTTCAAATAAATTCCTTATTACTAAAAATACTAGGAATACTGCAAGTACTCCGGAAATAATTGCAGGCAACCTCACCGCAGCCACTGATAAGCCAAAAGCTTTTATAAAGGGGATAATAAGATAAGCATAAAATGCTGGTTTATAATCATCAAATGACTGTAAAACCACAGGAAGAAATTTTCCATACTCATCTTTACCAGTTAAAAGTATCGAATATGCATTATATCCCAATGCTGCTTCATCCCAATCAGGGGAAGCCGGAACTTGGCCAATCATATAAATTCTTAGACAAAATGCCAGAATTAAAATAACTAAAAGAAGAATGTAATAAAGAAAGTTTTTATTTTTCATATATAACAAGCGTAGAAATATTATTTGGAAGTTTTATGTTTTCATGTATTTTTGCACTTTTTGGCGTTTTTTCAGCTATGTTTATATAAAGAGAGTTATTTTGGTCAAATGGTAGATCATTTAAAAATTTATACTTTCCAAAAGAATTTACATGGACAAATCCTAAAGCTTCCCTTTTTATATCTGCAGAATTGAGCGTCCCCTCAGGATATCTTCCATAAAATAACGCGTAAATATAGGGTCTTCCTAGTCCCTGAGTCATGTAAATGTTTTTATACTTTTCTTTATGCAACTCTGCGTAACTTACAGCCTGTTTATAACCATACTGCCATTCTGAAGCGTATGTAATTGGATAATTATTGAAATAATTATGAGCAAAATATAAAAATGTAGATAAAATTACTAATGAAGCTGTAATGTACCCTGTAGGCTTAATCCATTTTATATTCTTTTTTGAAAAAAGATAATCAGCTGAATAAATAAAACCGTAAGCTACTAAAATCTGCATCATGGGAATCACCGTTTCAATTCTTAACGCATGGGGTGTTTCCCGTGCAGTTGCTGCAGGAATAATACCTAATAATAACCACAGTGGTATTACAACAAAACTCCCCTCTTTTTTTCTAAACAGAAAAATTGCTCCCAATACAAGAAATGGAAGTTCCCAAATATACATTTGTCCTACATCTTGTATAGAAAATTTTGGATTACCATCACCATGAATAAACAAAAATCCTGGATCTAAATTATCCAAGTAATGTCTTACATATTCTACTCCATACGTCAGCCTTCTATTGTGAATTATTTTTGAAAATGTGGAGTTATGGTCGTTCTCAACTTCCTTATTTACCCGTTCAATAACCTGAATGTCAGAAAAAATATTAACCTCTTGATATCTTAGCTTTGCTTGAGGTGTTATTAAAAAAAGAAAAAGCGGTAGAAATAAAATAATTGATGGTAATGCGGTAAGGATAAATTTAACCCAATTTTTTAAAAGAATGTCTTTTCTAAAATAGAGAAGGAAAGGAATAAAAATGGGAAGAAAAACTCGGGATGTATTGAATGTGTACATTGCAGCAAGAAAAGACAAGAAACTAAAAATCAGAAAATACAGATTATTTTTTTGTTTTGTTGAAAATAAAAAAACGTATGCTCCGCTTACAATAAAAAAAGTTGCGACATTTGCTTCAAATGCACCTCGCGACAAAAGAATATGCCATGGGGAAATTGCAAGAAGGAAAGATGTAAAAAGCGCAATATGATCCTTCCTGGGGGATGTTGGAAAAATTTCTCTTACTAAGAAAAAGGCTACCAAAACCGTCAATGATCCAAAAAAAGCTGAAGCAAAACGGGTTGCAAATTCTGTTAGGCCAAAAACTTTAATGGGAAGCACAGAAAGATACGCGTACATAGGAGGTTTGAAATCTCCAAATGATTCAAGATAAGTTACAGGAAGAAATTTTCCAAATTCATCTTTTCCGGTTTGACCTAGTGTATATGCATTGTATCCCCATGATGCTTCATCCCAGGTAAGTGCTGGTGGATTAACTGACAATCCCCAAAATCTTAAAACGCATGCCAAAATAAAAATGGCTACTAAAAGTTTTTTTATCACAGGTTTTTTTTACCTCCCATGTAATATTTCAAAACTGGATCTCCGTTAGGAAGTCTTATTACCATATCTTCCTGGTTAAAGTTTTGATCCTCGATATATAAAGTACCTGGTTTCTCAGAAACGTCTTGAATCCTTCCAACAAAAGAATAGTTACCAAACTTTTTTACGTATCTAAAACCATCCTGCGTAGTTGGATAATATTCTACTTCTTTTCTAAAACGTACAGGATCATATTTATTATAGAAAAGAAAATAAATATATGGAAAGTTTTCAGGTCCTCTCATAACAACCGGGGACTTTACATTTAGCTGAGATAAAATAACGGCTTCTTTATACCCATAATGCCAGAATTTTGCCCTATGATATCCAAAATGTATAAAGTACAAATCTAAAAAAAACACAACGTTCACAATAAAAAAACCAAAAAGAATCATCAAGCATAATTTCCCGTATAATCTTTTGTGAAGTAAAAGAAAAAGTGTCCATGCACCATAAGAAGAAATTATGACAAATAAAGGCATGAGAATAAATAGTCTTGTGGAGTTAGGAGAATCTAATGTTAATGCAGAAGGAATAGGAGCCAGAAATAGCCATGCCAAGATGAGTGGAATATGCTTTTCCCTTTTAAAAAAAATCCCAGCTATTCCCGCAAACAATAACAGTGCATCTATCAAGTAAATATTTCCAAAACCGTCAAGGTTATGAACAAGCTTTTCTCCACCCCTATCAAACAAGAAAGTTGGAGAAAAGGAATTTGTGTAGTTTTGTAAAAACTGATAAGAAGTTCCTAAATATTTAGTGTGTATTTTTTCAAAAAGTATCTCGTGGGGTAATGTGTCTTTTTTAAAATTTTCAACCCTGTTGTAGATAATATTTTTATTGGTGAAAATGGAAGTTGTTGTAAATTTGCTCTGCCCTCCTGAGATTGTGGAAAGCAGAAATAGAAAAACAAAAAACAAAACAGGTAAAAAAAGGTATAAAAGATTCCAATGTAACTGTTTCCAAAAATACACCCCTATAAAAATAAGAAACAATGGGATAAAAATTATATAAGAATGGTATGTGAGAAGCGGTAATCCAACACCTATGCCTGATAATAAAAGTAATTTTGTATTAGTATGTTTTTTTGAAGACGCAAGTAGAAACAGATACAGACCTGTCAAAAAAAGTGTGGTTGCAAGATTTACTTCATATGCTGCTCTTGAGAAAAATATGCTCCACGGAGAAACAGCAAAGAAAAATGCCGATATAAGTGACAAAACTTTTTTTTCAAAAAGTTTTTGACAAATTAAATATATGAGAAATATTCCTGCAGCCCCAGAAATAATACTAGGAAGTCTAACGGTTAACTCCGATAACCCTAGTGCGGCAACAAAAATCACATCAATATACGAATAGACTGGCAACTTCCAGTCTCCAAAAGATTCAAGCGCAAGCGGTAAAAATTTTCCGTGCTCATCAGCACCGGTTTTTAGTATAGAAAAAGCATTGTAGCCAAGTGCTGCTTCATCCTCATTTAATGAGGGAGGGGAGATATTTAAAAAAGCTACTCTTAAAAAAAGACCTAAAATAACTATTAAAAACAACGGAAGATGTTGTGTGATTTTTTTCTTCATCTGTTTTCTAGCAATCGGTGACTAGTCAACAAACCTATATTTAAGAAGTGTCCAGAGGGCAATACTTCCATCCCTAAATGTATGCAGTTTTTTCCCTTCATCCCATCCGCGTGGTTTTGTTTTAATGTCTAGCTCAAGAATTTTAATTCCCTTTTTTAAGATTTTTGCAGTAACTTCTGGCTCAAAATTAAAGGATCTAGACTTTAGCTTTACACCATTAAGAACTTGCTTATCAAAAGCCTTATAACAGGTTTCCATGTCAGTAACATTCGCGCCATATAAAACAGATGTAATAAGACTTAAGAATTTATTTCCAAAAAAATGCAGCAGAAGCGGAGTTCTACTTTTTCCAAAAAATACTGGCTTTGCCCTGAGTCGTGTTCCATATACAACTCTATTCTTTTTTTGCACTATGGGGTTTATTAACCTTGGAATATCCTGGGGATTATATTCTAAATCAGCATCCTGGATAATAAGAATATCCCCAATTGCCTCTTTTATTCCGGTTGCAACAGCTGCACCTTTTCCTTTATTTCTTTTGTGCTCAATTACTCTAACTTCCCTATTTTCCTTTGCAAACTCCTGTGCCAGTTGTAAGGTTTTGTCTTTTGACCCATCGTCTACCACGAGAACTTCTTTTTTCACTTCCCCTAAATCAACTTCGTGTACTTTCTGTAGGATTTCGGTGATAGTATTTTCTTCGTTATATGCCGGAATAATTATGGATAACTTCATAAATTTACGCGTTGTGTTTTATAATTTCTCTATCTGTTAGGACATAATATTTCCTCTGAGACATACGATGATTCATTATAACAGGCAGCCTCAAAATAGCAAGAAAAAATCCCTTCAAAAAAATCTTATCAAATCTAATAGCTGCTGTTAAGAGGTAATATGGTAAGAAAAGTACATGATTTAAGAGAAGTCCTGTGTCAGTAATATTTTTCCAAATAAAAGTAAATTGATTTCTCATTGCATAGGACTTAATAACCTCATCTTTAAAATGTTTTTTAATTGACCCTTTTTTATGGACATGCACCACAACGCTCCTTGGCTCAAAAAGCACTTTATAGCCCGCTTTTTGAGCTCTGTATGACAAATCTATATCTTCCCAATAAAAAGGGTCATATAGAGAGTCTAATCCTCCAAGTTTTTGGAAAAGCTTCCTGTTAAAAGCACTGCTACCTCCAGAAACCCAAAACGTATCTGTTTTATCTACTTCCCCTTTTGAGTGGATAAGAAATCCCCTTTCCCACTTTGCAAGGCCTCTTCCCCTCAACACAGTCCTGTCCTCAATGCTCTCATCCATACAGCCAACACCAAACATCTTCTCGTCCTTAAAATGAGGAAGAAGACTTTCAAGAAAATTTTTACTCGGACTTACATCAGAATTAAGAAGTACTAGTATGTCAGCGCTAGATTGCATTGCAGCCCTATTTACGTTGGAAGAAAATCCTTTATTCTCATGAAACAGCATGAGCTTTAATTCAACTGGGGATTTTTTTTCAGATTCAGCAATATAAGAAGTAAGACTTTCCTGTTCCTCTTTTTTTGATGCATCGTCTACAACAGTAATAAGAGAATTTTTGTACGGTTTAAGAGATTCAATAACGTCTGGCAAGTTTTTTTTAATCAACTCAAATCCATTATAGTTGGGGATAATTATTTCTATCTTCATTTTTTTAAAAATAACTTAGATAAAATAACATGTT
>CAZITH010000032.1:0-10976 GCA_964542125.1 uncultured Gammaproteobacteria bacterium
AAATCCTTAGGCTCAAAAAGAGATAGAGTAAAGCCCCATCTGTGCTGATGGGGCTTTGATTTTCAAATAAAACTGATAATCTGGTAAAATATGCAAGTATTTCTAATTAAATTGATATGCAAAAAGACAAGAAAGAAAAAAATGACACGGCAATTCAGTTTCAAACTGAATTAATTAAGATACACGACTGGATTATTCTTCATCTTCCTCCTGAGAAAAGTAAAAAACTACCATCCCGCGGCATGTTAATGATAAAAGGAACCATGAATAGCGTCCCTTTTAAAGCATTACTGGAACCAGATGGGAAATATGGCGCAGGTTTAGAGCCCAGTCACTGGTTTAAACCAGATGATACACTGCTTAAAGAAGCTAAAACTTCCGCAGGGGACACGGTGAAAGTTTCACTTGAGCTCACCAAAGAATGGATAGAGCCAGAAGTCCCAGCAGACGTTATGAAGGCACTCAAAACTTCTGCAACAGCATATGACTTGTGGGAAGATATTACTCCCATGGCCAGATGGGACTGGATCAGGTGGGTAAGGGCGGTAAAAACTGAGGAAACCAGGAAGAAACACTTAGAAGTTATGCTAGATAAACTTAATAAGGGAATGAGAAGACCTTGCTGCTTTAACCGGAACATGTGCTCTGAGCCGTATGTCTCCAAAAACTGGGCCCTTCTGGACTAAGCAAGCTCATCAGTAAAATTTTTCTTCACACTCCAATTTCTCTATAATTTTTTTCATCCTTCTTTTTCTAGTCTCCTCTTTTTTTGTGGTTTGAAGTTGGAATGCAATGTAAAATGTATTAGCCTTATTTAAAGTTTTAAAAAACTCTTCAGCTTTTTTATTTTTTTGAGCTCTTTAAAAAAATCTGGAGGAATTTTTGTATTTGCAGAAGATGCATATGCACTATCCCACCTTCCATCTTTTTTTGCAGCACTCACTACCGCCATGCCTGCCGGCGTCATTTTACCTTCTTTTATAAGCCGTTTTATATGTTGAGTATTTATCTGAGACCAAACACTCTTTGATCTTCTAGGAGAAAACCTCTGAGCATATGACTCTTCATTATATTTATTTACAAGTCCGTCTATCCAACCAAAGCATAATGCTTCATCTAAAGCCTGGTCATAATTCATTCCAGTTTTTTCTGATGCTTTTTTATAAAACCCCACCCAAATTTCTGTTTCTGTTTTATGGTTTTTCTCTAACCATTTTCTAAATTCCTGCGGGGTATCAAAAAACGTAGGAGTCATACTTGCAGTATACCAACAAGAAGCATTTTAAGCTTTGGTATAATAAAGAAATGCCAGACATAATAACGGTTAAAAATTTAGTAAAAAAATACAGAAGTGCAGATAAAAATGCGGTTGATGATATTTCTTTTTCAGTAAAAGAAGGGGAATTTTTTAGCCTTTTAGGCCCTAATGGAGCCGGCAAAACTACCACTATTTCCATTCTCACTACTACTCTTTCTAAATCTTCAGGGAAAATAACTGTAGCAGGGCATGACCTGGATAAAAACCAGAGTGCTGTTAGAAAAAACGTAGGAATAATTTTCCAAAACCCCAGTATAGATCTTAATTTAACGGCAGAGGAAAATATCAGATTTCATGCAGTCTTGTATGGTCTCTACCCTTTTAGCCCATTTTTCTCTCTTATGCCTAAGTCATACAGAAATAAAGTATATGAACTAGCTGAGGTAATAGGTCTTAAAGAAGAACTTTTTAAGCCGGCAAAAACTTTTTCAGGAGGAATGAAAAGAAAACTGGAGATAATTAGATCTCTTATTCATAATCCAAAAGTTTTATTTTTGGATGAGCCTACTGTGGGACTGGATCCGCTTTCCAGAAAAAACCTTTGGGAATATTTATCCTCTATTATTAAAAAGGACAAGCTCACTATTTTTCTTACAACACACTACCTAGAAGAGGCAGAAGACGCTGACAATATAGCTATTATTAACCATGGAAAAATTGTTACCTACGGTAAGCCTGAGGCTATTAAAAAACACCTGGTAAAAGACTACATTGTTGTTAATTCAGCTGAAAAAGAAAAACTTATTAAAGAGCTGACTGATAAAAAATTTGAGTTCCAGAAAAATGACCACATTACAATAGATTTAGGTAAAAATACAGTACAGGAAGTAATCCAGGCTATTAAAACTCCTCTCACAAGCGTTAAAACTCACACGCCCACACTGGAAGAAGCATATTTAGAAATAGTAGGAGAAACAACATGAAAAACCAATTAAACGCTATTTTTACTATTGCCTACCGGGATTTCACTAAATTTGCCAGGGATAAAGGAAGAATAATTGCAACATTCATTTTCCCATTTGTGTTTATAGGGATTTTAGGAAGTTCCCTTCAGTCTAACCTTTCTAAAGGTGCTGGATATAATTTCTTAACGTTTGTGTTTGTGGGAGTTCTTGCCCAAACCCTATTCCAATCAACTGCCTCTGGAATTATTTCCCTCATAGAAGACAGGGAAAATGATTTTTCTCAGGAAATCTTTGTCTCCCCTATCTCACGCTACACAATTATTTTAGGAAAAATTCTCGGGGAGTCATCAGTTGCTATAGCACAAGCCATAGGAATTATTGTGTTTGGACTAATTCTTCAAGTCCCGCTGAATGTTTCACTTCTCACTCTTTTTATCCCAGCTTCTATTGTAATTTGTTTATTGGGAGGCGCTTTTGGTATTATGGTTCTCTCAAACTTAAAAAACCAGAGAGCAGCAAATCAAGTTTTCCCATTTCTTATTCTGCCGCAATTTTTTATTTCAGGCGTGTTTAGTCCTATAACGCATCTTCCCTTGCCTCTTTTCATTCTTTCCAGGCTTGCTCCTATGACGTATGCAGTTGACTTTATGAGAAATGTGTACTACGCAGGACATTCTGACTATTCTAAAGTAGTTCTCTACCCCATTTATATTGATTTACTTGCTATAGCTGCAATTTTTACTGTATGTACTTTCGTAGGCACATATCTTTTTGTTAAAAACGAACGCAACAGATAATTTGAGAATTACCCAATGTTTATGATACGCTAGCAGTATGAAGAAATCTCACTACTATGGGGATACGGTCAGAAAGTTCTTTTTAATAGGAGCAGTGTTTATGCTTATATCTCTCCCTTTCATGAGTGCGTTTCTTTCTATTCCTCTGTATGTTTCCATACTTGCAGCCATAGGAATTGGCGTATTTGCGGGTATTACTAACCCGCAACAAGCATGGGCAGCTGTTTTAGACTTTCTTATAGCGCTTACCGCAGTTATTGTATTTGAGTACCACGCAGTCTCCGGATATTCAGCATACTCCTTCACCCACAGGACATTTTGGGTTAACCAAATTCTTGCTGTCAATTTCTTAATAGCACTTTATTTTGCTACAAAAACTGTCCGCGGCATGCTCCTCAAGTAAAAAATAAATTGGTATATTTTGATCCTTTTTTTCTTCTTTTGTTCGATTTACTTTCTAGTAATTTTCTACTATATTAGTTGAACTAAGTTAAAATTCAAAATGCAAAGTTCAAAAGTATAACTCAAAAGCAAAAACATTAAAACTTTTGAATTTTAAATTGTAATTTTGAGTTTTGAACTTTAACTTTTAACGTATGAACCGTACCATTCTTCACATAGATTTTGACTCTTTCTTTGCCTCCTGTGAGCAGTTTTTTAACCCTAATTTACGCGGGAAACCTATAGGGGTAACCGCCGCAAATGGAAGAACTGCTATTATTGCAGCGTCAAAAGAAGCAAAAAAACGGGGTGTAAAAAGCCCTAGTACCACCTGGACCGCCAGGGAAGTGTGCCCTGAAATAGAATTTGTAAAAGCAGACTTTGACAGGTATCTTCACATCACAAAAAAGTTCATAGATGTCTGCACCACATATTCTCCCTATGTGGAAGTTTTTTCTCTAGACGAAGTGTTTATAGATATGACTCCTACTCTGCATTTGTTTAAAACTGACGCTGTAGGACTCTCTGAGCGCATTAAAAAACAAATCGCTTCCGAGATAAGTCCTGTAACCACAGTCTCTGTTGGAGTCTCATATAATAAACTTTTAGCAAAACTTGCCTCCGGCCTGAATAAACCGGACGGCATTACGCTTATCACCCCAGAAAATAGAGACAGTATCTATAAAAACGCACGTCTTACCGACATTTGCGGTATAGGTGAACGTTTAAAGCTAAGACTTAATATGCTAGGCGTCTACTCTTTGCTAGAATTACGAGAGTGTCCTCCTCATCTTCTTAAAAAAGAATTTGGAAAAGTTTACTCCCAGCTTCTTCTTCAATATGCTTGGGGAGAAGATTCTTCCCCTGTGCACTCACTCCTAGAAGAAAATGCTGATCCTAAATCCGTAGGACGCAACTACTGTTTGCCAGAAAATACACACGACCAGAAAAAAGTTCACGCAATTCTTTCAGAGCTATGTGAAGAGGTAGGAAGAAGATTACGAATAGTTCATAAAAAAGGCCGCACCATACATCTTTATTTGGGTGGAGAACGCAGCATGCACGGAAGCAAGACCATTTATACGTATACAAACACAGGAAAAGATCTTTTTGAGGGCGTGAAATTATTTTTAAAAGAATGGAAATGGAACCACATGGTGCGCCAAATTCATATCTCTGTTAGTAACTTAATAGATGAAAAGTATGTTACCATGGGGCTTTTTGAAGATCCCAGAGAGAAAATTTTGGAAAAAGTAGCAGACAAATTAAATGATAAATTTGGCCCGAAAGCTATAAGAAAAGGGTATGTTATGCATACACCTAGACTTAAAACCGCACCAAATGGATTTTTTGGAGACAAAGCTTTTTATGCGGATTATCTTAAATCCTAAAAATGAAGCTCCCTTGGGCTAAAGCCCAGAGCATCTTCTTTTCCCGCAGGAGCAACATTCGCTTCATCTCTGCCTTAAAAGGCAGAGTACAGTACTTGAAAAATAGAAACGGGAAACAGAAACCTCAAAATAACTGTAAGTTACTATAACTATTTTTTACGCTTTAAAGATGTTTTTTCTGTAAAATGCTTTCCCCAAGACAACCGAAAAAGAAAAAATACAATAAGAAGCATTAAAACCAACTGTGCTAAACCCAGCATACCGCTCACTAAAGACAGAAAAGCAGCTGTTGACAACAGCAATCCAAACTTTTCATCAGTAAGTCTTCTTAAATGGTTCATAGAAAATTTTAAATCTCTTCCTTAAAGATTATCACATTCCAATAATTTCTCCAATTCCACCCCATAAAGCACCTAATGTAATAACAACTCCCGCACCAATAAGCAATGCGTTTTGTAATTTTCCGTTTTTATACTTTCCCATCAAATCTTCATTATTTGAGAATTTATACAAGAAAAAAAAGATAACAGGAAGAAAAAGCCCATTTAAAAAGTCAGCAATTATAGTGATCTTAAACAGTGAAAAAGATGGAAGCAGGGTTAAAAAGAGACAAAAAAGTATTTGTATAATAAAAATACCGTAAAATAATTTGCTTTTCCCAAAGCTTACATCCAAACTTCCTTCGTATCCAAAAAACTCAGAGAAAGCATACGCTGTTGCAAGCGGCACAATTGCCGCTCCAATAAACCCAGCAACCAAAAGACCCAACCCAAAAAGTATTCCAGCAAAGTCACCCGCAAACGGTTTAATAGCCAATGCTGCTTCTGAGGCGTTTTGTATTGGGATATTGTGCACCCAAAGAGTTGAAACCACAGCAACCATAATAAAAAGAGAAATGGTGTTGGTTAAAAATGCACCTACATAAATTTCAAGCCGGTTAAAAGGAAGTTTTTCTAAAGTTATTTTTTTATCTTTTACATAGCTATTTATAAAGAATTGTCCCCATGCCGTAACCGTAGTTCCAAGAACTGCAATAGACGTGTACAAATATCCTGGCTGTAAACTTTGGTGGGGTTTTATTATTGAGGTAACACTTTCTGCCCAGTCGGGTTTTGCTAAAAAAGCTGAAAATATATAAGCGCAGTAAAAAAATACTAAAAACAGAAAAAATTTTTCTATCTTTGCATATGATGCTTTGGTTACTACATAAAAAAGAGTCCCAATAAGAATTGGCAAAAAAATGAAAATATTAAGGTTAAAAAGTCCCAATGCTGATTTTAACCCCCCTAAATTTTGAAGAATTACTCCTAAGTTTACCAACACAAGAAGGCTGAAAATTAAAAGTGAAACTCTTACACCATACCGTTCCCTTATTAAATCTCCCAAACCTTTACCGGTAACCACCGCAAGTCTCCCTCCAATTTCCTGAGTAATCAGAAGAACTATGGTTATAGGAATAAGAGTAAGAAAAATGTTATAGCCATATTTTGATGCTGCAACTGAATATGTGGCAACTCCTCCTGCGTCATTGTCCGCAAAAGCAGTAATCAGACCAGGCCCCACAACAGCCAGCAATAATAGTATAGATACTTTTATATTCTTAAGCAGATTCATAATAGGATAAGATTTCCTCAACTAAATCATCATACAGCACCACTCCCAGCAGTTTTTTTTCGTTATCAATAACAGGAAGCGCAGAAAGCTTATATTTAAGAATTTTTTTTATTGTTATTTCTTTAGGGGTAGTAAGATGTATAACTATTATGTCTCTCACCATAACATCCCTTACTTTCCGCCTGGATGAGTGTCTAATCAGTTCTGAAAGGTCCATTACACCCACAAGCTCCTCCTTTTTATTTTTTACATACACATATATGGAAAAATGAGAGTCTGTTATTGTTTTTTTAACATAATCATTTGCATGGCCCAGCGAATCATTTTCATATACCCATATGCACTGAGGATTGATAAGCTCACCTATGGGAGTTTTAGAATAACGCATAAGATTGAGAAGTTCTTTCTCTTTCGGTTTTTTTAAGTATGAGAGTATTTCTTTTTGCTTTTTAGAAGGAAGGGTTAACAGAATATCCACAGCTTCATCTGGATCTATTTTTGAAAGCAGCTGGGAAGCCCTATTCGAAGAAAAACGCTCAAAGAGTGCAGTCTGATAGCTGGGGTTTAAGTCTTCAATAACATCCGCAGCAAATTCCTGATCTAAGTTATTAATAATCTCATCTACGTTACTTACATTCGTTTGCTCCAGATAATCTGCAAGGTCTTCAGGTTTCATTTTCTCTAAATCGTCTGCCTCCTTCTTTAGCTTTACTTTTCCTCTCGCAAGTTCAAGCGGTTCAATTTCTCCCCAGGATAAAAAATGCGGATGTTTATCCCAATGAAGCGCTTTATAAATGGGAAGCGCAGCGTTTTCCAGTTTTAACCATCTCAAAATAGCCCTAAACCCTATATCAACACCGGCTATGTAATATTCTTCTCCATGCTGAATCAACACATCATTAACCCTCACTACTTTTCCACCCTTCACATCAATAATTTGCTTATCTAATACATTTTTCACAAGAGATAATTCATAAATACTTCTGTCTTGTGCAACATCTAGATTTTTTAAAGTTATTGTTTTACCAATTGATTGAATCGAGTGAACCGGAAAAAAACTTGAAACACCCGCTTTTTTTACCACAAGAGTAGTAACTAATGCAGGGTCTGAAGGTAAAAAGAAAAAATCCGTCAGTTTTCCTATGGATTTACGGGAATGGGACACAACCGCTTTGCCTTTCAATTCTGAAAAATAAAACATAAAAAACACCTCCAACAAAGGAAATTAAAGGGATAGTACTAAGGGGGATTATACGAAAAGAATCGAGCTTAAAGGTTTTTCAGTTAAGCTAATAAGTCCTATGAATCTGTGTGTTCAATTCTTCTTATATAATAAACTCTTAATATATCCTGTAATTTAAACCTACTATGGAAGTTTAGCCCCTCAAGTGCATATTTGTCAACCCTTAAATCCATTGACAAATATATTCCTATAAGCCTACAATTTAAAAATCCCTACCTTTCTAAGGAAGTTCAGGGGTATTTTATTTTTATGGCCCCTAGAGATCTACAAAAGGAAAAACAACTTCAAAAAGAGCAAAGGACAATGTTTAGGAAAATCCACTCAGCTGAGGGAAAATTCGCTGAATGGATTACGGGATTTTCCGGAAGCGTTAACTTTGTGTATTTTCATACGCTCTGGTTTGCTTTCTGGGTTTGCGCAAACCAAGGATGGCTTATGCCATATATTCACCCCTTTGACCCCTTCCCCTATGGACTTTTAACTATGTTAGTTTCTCTAGAAGCAATTTACCTTTCAACCTTTATTCTTATTGCCCAAAACAGATCTGAACTGTTAGAGGAGTACCGTGAATTAGAAGAAGAACAGGAGGAAAAGGAGCAGGAAGAGGAAGTTGAGGATATCCAGAAGGACTTGGATCAGATTAAAGAAGCCATTAAATTAATTTCAGAAAAGGTTGTAAACATGGAAAAAACCCACACCACCCCCAAAAGCGGAAAATAACTTGATTTTTTATAAAACTTCCCTATAATACCTAGTCTATGGTAGAGAAAAGAGATGGGGGCGGTAAACATTTCAGAGACGCAATTGGACCTAGAACCCCGGGGTCACACGTCATCCCTTTAAGCCCTTCTGCTACTGAAAAATGGCTTGAAGCACTTAAGGAAAACCCAAGAGTAGACAGAGAAACAATCCTTTTTACAAACGTTATTGACGCAAAAAAACGCCCTACTTCTGTACTTCTGGGCCCCAGTGGTTTAAAAATTATGGATATAGAAAGACTGGAAGATTTGGGAATCCCGGAAGACAATGTGTCAAAGATTGTTGAAGTTTTTAATCCTTATAACAGACTCAGCGCCACAGTTCCTGTGATTGTTTCCAGTGACAAATCAGCAGATGCTATCGCACGTAGGTTTTTAAATGATGAAAGAGGATGGAGAAGGTTTTTTCTGACATCAGACGTCTATCAAGTTACCGGACAAGAACTCATAGAAGAAACAAGAAAGCTCATTGATAAAAGGGAAAATGTTCCGATAACGGTACTAAGGTATGGTAATTTAGCCGCATACTATCTAAGGCATAGAAAAAAATAAGGAACCTCATAGATCCAAAGATTTCTGTTTCAAAAAAACTTTATAACTTAATTGCCAGCTTTCCTATAATTTGTTAAAATGTATAGCCTCGTGGTGTGTAAGTAAATGCGCCTGTAGCTTTAGGATTGCTAAGTGCAACCGCAAGATATGGGCACGAATGTGCGCCTGTAGCTTAATGGATAGAGCACTTGTCTTCGGAACAAGGGGTTGCGTGTTCGACTCACGCCAGGCGCGCCAATAGAGAATAAATGGATCACATTTGAATTTTTGTACTCAAAAATGAAAACGTGATCCTAAAAATCTAAAAGACTTTAGGGCGACTTAGGATTCTGCATTGCAGAACCGCAGTAGACCATGTGAAACATAGGCGGCTTAGAAATTAATATTTCGCAGGAGTTGTACATTTTAAATAAAGAACGGGCGACTAGCTCAATGGTAGAGCAATTCCCTCTTAAGGAATAGGTTCAGGGTTCGAGACCCTGGTCGCTCACAGTCAGATTCAGAAGCATCGTTTAGCTTGTAAATACTAGCTATTTTGGGTGTTCCATCGAGAAGCTCTTGATAAGTTGGCAGTTCTGTAAATATCAAGGAGAATAATTTAGCACTTTGGACTGGTTTATTAGGCTGAAGTATCAATTCATCTTGATGTTCCAAATAGTACCAAAACGTATTAATGACTTCTTGAGCGTTTGATTTTTCTTTTTCCTGTTTATTTCTTCCCGCTTGCAGCAAACCTAACTCATTCTCCAATTTCCCCATTTCTTCTTCTAACTTCGCGATAAACTTTGGGTGCTTGTACAAATCCATTTTAGCTAACAATTCATCTTGTTTTACCAAAAGCTCCTGAATCTTTTCATCTATAGTTTTCACACCCGTTTTTGCAGTGCTTCTCCGTTCTAAAAACTGAGTGAGATATGATTTCTTGAGGTTTTGTATTACATGGTCTTTGAGCTTCACACGTTTTACAAATTTTTCGATTGTTTTGTTAAATTCATCAAGCGGTATTCTATAGAGTTTGTGACCCTCTTTGGAACAATGATATGCGGGGTACTTCTTGCCAAACCTGTTTGTTGAGCTGCTTGCTGTCATACCATTGGGGTTTCGGCAGATTGAACAAAGTACTGTTTTTTTGAAAGGATACGTTTCGTCATATACATTCTTAAATAATCTCCAACCTTCTATATCACCACGAGTAACATAGATTTTTCCGTCATTATCCGAAATGTTCCATTTTCCTTGATTGACTTTATTCCATTGTTCTACCGTTACGATTGGCTCGCCAGCAAGCCAAACAGGAGGTTGTTTTTGGTAACCATGCTTCATCTTTCTATATCTTATCAGGACTCCAGCATAAATTGGATTGTAAATATACTTGTACAGCTGTTTTACTGTGAGTTTTACGCCTCCAGTCTCACCAATTATTATCGTTTTCTTGTTTTTGTCTGGATGTCGCTTTTTCTTAATTCTTGAGAGATAACCCATCTCATTAATTTGTTGAACAATTTGAATATCTGATAGACGTTTTTCTTCTTTTAAGTCATACATTGCTTTAACATACCTTGACTCTGATTCTTTAGGAATAGCGAGTGCTCGTCTTCCGTGCTCTGTGTCATCTCTTACTGTTGTATAGCCATAATTAATATCGCCACCCATCCAATACCCTTTCCGTTCATACTCTACTTCTTTCGGTATGAGTCTGTTTAATGTTCTAACTCTATCGTTCAATGCTTCTTGTACTCTTAATATAACTCGCTCCTCTGATGGTCGTATTTCACTCCAGTCATAGGCAAAACCACCACCCAAATGTTCCATAGTATCAATTATTTCTAGGTCTGCCACGCCCTCATAATCTAAGATTGCCACTCCTAACTTTCTGAGTGCTTCTTCCAGCTTTACATATCTCCTAACACCGCCACGTGTGAATCTATCAAAACTCATCACTAGAACAAATGAGACT